>NZ_MCUF01000028.1:0-77613 GCF_002873615.1 Shewanella sp. 10N.286.51.B7 | reverse complement strand
TTCGGAAACCTTTTCGGAAATAATGGCATTATTAATTATTGCGCCACTTTTACTGGTCATAGATATAAAAACCTTCGGTCTGATCATAGTTATCTGCCGCTATCATGGCATAATGCGGTATCAAAAATGAATCTTATTATCTAAGCCAGCCTTAGATAAACCACAACATGGCAAATGTCATGCGAGGAGCTACGATGTCAACAAAATCTGATGCCTGTGCACAGCCTGGTTTAATGCACCCAACTGACGCCATTAATGCTTTACTTGATCAAGTAAGTGTTATTGAACAAAGCGAAATGGTTAGCTTAAATGAGGCTGTTGGCCGTATTTTATCTGAAGACTTGGCATCTTGTATCGACCTCCCTCCTTTCGATAACTCATCAATGGACGGTTATGCCTTTAAGTTCGATGAACTGACAGGTGAAACAGCAACCACGTTAACCTTGGTCGGAACCTCATTTGCAGGACACCCTTACAAAGGCAAGATCCCAGCCAACAGCTGCATTCGGATTATGACTGGTGCGCCAGTTCCTGCAGGTTATGACACGGTACAGATGCAGGAGAAAACCTCTGCTGACGGTGACAAGATCACCATTGAACACCCAAATGCCAAAGGCAATAGCATTCGCTACTGTGGTGAAGAACTTACCGCTGGCACCAATGTACTCAAAAGTGGCACTCAAATTCGCGCGGCAGAAATGGGCGTATTAGCTACAATCGGCATCAGCCAAATAAGAGTAAAAGCCCGTCTTAAAGTCGCTTTCTTTTCAACAGGAGATGAACTGCGACCAGTAGGAAGCGAGCTTGCTCCTGGGCAGATTTACGATTCTAATCGCTACTCGATTAAAGGCCTACTCACCCAAGCTAATGTTGAATGGATTGATTTAGGCGTTATCGAAGATGACAAAGAAGCGATTCGCGGTGCGTTTAGAGAAGCAGCGAAAAAAGCGGATATGGTGCTGACCTCTGGCGGCGTTTCTGTTGGTGATGCTGATTACACTAAGCAAATTCTCTCTGAGGAAGGCGAAATTACCTTCTGGCGCTTAGCGATTAAACCCGGTAAGCCATTTGCGTTCGGTAAATTAGGCAAGGCCGTTTTTTGCGGCTTACCAGGTAACCCTGTTTCATCAATGGTCACCTTCTACAAACTTGTTTGGCCAATCGTCAATAAGATGCAAGGCTTAACGGTGAAAGAGCCATTAATCGTTAAAGCGACCCTAACGAGTGCCATTCGCAAACAACCTGGCCGAGCAGAATATCAACGTGGTATTTTGAGCCGTGATGACAACGGTGAACTCGTCGTATCAACCACTGGCGGTCAAGGCTCAGGCATGCTTACCTCGATGAGTTTAGCTAACTGCTTTATTAACTTAGAGCAAGAACAAGGCGATGTTGCCTCTGGCGCTCAAGTTAATGTTGAACCATTCAACAGCGTATTGTGTTAATTGCTAAGGAAGTTTAATGAGTGATTTATCCCTAAACGCAGCTGATGATTTGGACATTTTGTCAGACAATGAAATGCTGCGTTATAGCCGCCAAATATCTATTAAAGCTATGGATATTGAAGGCCAAGAAAAACTCAAGCAAGCAAAAGTATTAGTGATTGGCGCAGGTGGCCTAGGTTGTACTGTAACCCAATATTTAGCTGTGGCCGGTGTGGGTGAAATGACCCTTGTTGATTTTGATACGGTTGAATTATCTAATTTACAGCGCCAAGTATTGCACTACGATGAAAATATTGGTCAAGCCAAAGTGGACTCTGCCAAGCAGACATTGGCGCAATTAAACCCATTAATTACAATCAATACTATCAACGAATTTCTTGATGAAGCGCGTATTGAACACTTGGTATCTGAGCATATGTTAGTACTAGACTGCACTGATAATGTTCAAGTCAGAGAACAACTTAATCAAAGCTGTTTTAAGCATAAAACCAGCTTTATCTCAGCTGCTGCAATACGTATGGAAGGCACGGTAACGGTATTTGATTATCAGTCATCTTCGCCTTGCTACCATTGTTACAGCAGCTTGTTTGGCGAACAACAATTAACCTGTGTCGAGTCCGGTATCTTGGCGCCAGTTGTTGGTTTAGTAGGTTGTATTCAGGCGACTGAAGCCATTAAGGCCATCAGCCAAATGGGCCAAGGCTTAAATGGTCGTATTTTAATGATAGATGCGATGACGATGGAGTTTCGTGAAATGAAACTACCGAAGCAAGCTAACTGCTCTGTGTGCTCGGCACCTGTATAAGGTTCTCAATCAGCAAGCATTAACAATCAAAGTTTTACTAAAAGTCACAATCTTGGCTATAGTTGATAAAAGAAAACGGCTTAATTATCAGCTCTTTTATAACGCTCATTCATAGAAATCTGTCATAGGGATCTACTATGTTCGAACAATTAACTATAGCCAATATTGCATACTGCACTAACAAGTTAGCCCGCATTTATCTGTGGTACCCGTTTACTGCGCTATTTGCTCGAACACCCACCGGTAAGCTCAATAATTGTAAGCTGTTATCATGCGTCGTAATACTCAGTGGTTTAAGCGCCTGTTCAGGCGATGAAATCAAGCCGCTACACATGAGTAACCCTGCAGCTGATTATTGCGTAGATAAAGATGGCACCTTAGAAACCATTAAGCACATTAATGGCGATGTGTCGCTTTGCACTCTGCCTGATGGTGAAGTGATTGAGCAATGGGAGTTATTTAGGCGTGATCATCAACAAAGCTAATAGCTTGATACCACCTTGGCGATGTTAAGTGATATCAATTAACCGACTTACTCTGCTGTAACTTCTTGATTGTTGTCGCTCGATACAGCCAATTGACTCGCCCCTTGTTGCTCAGTCTGTTGTACTAATTCTCGCTCAGCTTTAGACACATACTTAGGTTTATTACTACCTGTTTTTTTCGCATTGGCTTTTTTCGCTTTCCCTTTGAGCGTTTGGTTAATCTTTTTACGTCTATTCATACTAATTTCACCTTAAACTCTCTGAAACAACAGCTTTGCTATAAAGCACATATTCGATACAAGCGATATAAATCGGAGTGCGATTCTACAACCCTAAATACAAAAATACCAATTCCAAATATTATCAGAATTGGTATTCTCATCGTTCAATAAACCCAGCAGGTTAATCTTGTATCACCACCCAAATGGCATGGATCAAGCCAGGAACAAAGAACAATAAACAGAGAATAATATTAATCAGTAAATCTTTTCCCATGCCTTTTTTCAAAAACACAGCCACCGGCGGTAGTAAGATTGCAATGACAATTAGCAGCAGTTTATTTGTATCCATAATTATTTCTTTCCCTTTAAAATTGTAAAAATTAATCAACCAAAATGTTCATAATTGCAACAATTTGTGAAACAGATCAAATATTATTATGATATTCAACACAATCAACTTATCCTCAATTTTTAATCATTTAGTGCAGGTTCAATGATAGAAACTAGTAGCAGCCTCATTCTAATTCAAGTGATTTGTATCTTGTGTTTCGCAGGAACAATCGCATGGACTGTCATGGTTATTCCTATGCGAGTCGCACCCAGTGCTAGCTGGCGTTTTGCGTTAGCCAACTTCTGCGTGTTACTAGGCATGTTGCTTTATACTCAACGTACCCATGAACCAAGTTACCTGCATTGGCTAGTAGCTGACAATATTATATTAGTAGGTTTTTGCTTTTTACGCTGGGGCGCGCAGCGACTTTATCATTTAAAATCTAGCCACCAATTTGATATTACATTAGTTCTTGTTTCCATCGGCAGCATGTTACTCGCCAAACCACAAAACAGTAGCTCGGCATATTTAATGATTATTTTATCTTTAGCTGCCGCTATTTGTTTCTTTATGCTAGCAAAAGATCATTATGTCGCCTTTAAGAAGAATTTTACTGCTTTCGCCACTTACTGGTTAGTTATTCCGAT
The DNA here is from genome assembly GCF_002873615.1 of Shewanella sp. 10N.286.51.B7. NCBI lineage: Bacteria > Pseudomonadati > Pseudomonadota > Gammaproteobacteria > Alteromonadales > Shewanellaceae > Shewanella > Shewanella sp. 10N.286.51.B7. The sequence goes on along the minus strand of NZ_MCUF01000028.1, from coordinate 73,679 downwards.
TTTAATCATTGGCATTATGTTCTTAGCCAGGGCATGTATTTTGATACTTTATCCCGAAAAGGTCGCTACCTACGCGGCGTTTAACACTGAGGAATCAGTGCCTATTTTATGGGTCTATATCGTATTAATTTTATTAGTTAATATCCTCATCATAGGAAACACCATTAATCGTCTTGTGGTGAAAATAATGACCCTAGCGAATAAAGATACATTAACTGGGCTTTGGAATCGAAATGCACTACAAAGCAAGTTAGCCCTAGAACATGCTCGATGGCTACGCGACAAGGTCAGCTACAGTGTGATTTTGATTGATTTAGACCATTTTAAACAAATCAACGATGTCCATGGCCACACTGCAGGCGATGAGGTTCTTAAAGTTGCTGCTAAGCAACTTAATAGTATCACTCGAGAAATAGACTATTTATGCCGTTATGGTGGTGAAGAGTTTGTTCTCATCTTACCGCTGACGTCGGAGCAACAAGCTCTTTGTGTGGCGAAAAAACTACAACAGGCCTTAGCGAAAGTGAACTTTGAGTGGCAAGGAACACCCATTGCCATTGAAGCCAGTATTGGTTTCTCGACGATTAATGAGAACTTACCTGCTGAAGCGTTACTTCATTTAGCTGATAAAGCCATGTATGAAGCTAAAGCCAGTGGCCGTAACTGCATTAAAAGTGCTAATCCAACCCTAAACGACAAGTTCTAAATAAAATAGAATGACCTACGCTTAAGTATGCGTAGGCCAAGCAAGCATTTCTGGCGCTTGCCAATCTTGTTGTAAAATGTCGGTGACTGATGGTGCTTGAAACACATCCCCTATCTCAGGAAGTTGTATAAACTGATATCGTTTATCTTGATACTCAAAGTCCAATGCCATGGCATGCAAGTAACAACGGTCTGCCACTTCGCCTCCATATAGTTCATCCCCCAAGATCGGCACACCGATACTGCTTAACGCGACACGTAATTGGTGAGTTTTCCCACTTAATGGTTTGAGCAAATATAATCTTAAGCCATCACCAATAGATTGAGAGAAAAACTGGGTTATTGCAGGATTGGACTTAGTGCGCAGCAGTTTATACATGCTGCGTCGAGATTTGGCCATGTCGCCTATAATCCCACCTTGCTTCTTTTTAGGCTTTCCTTTGGCAATAGCCAGATAAAACTTTTGAATTTTATGCTCACTGAACAATTCAGTAAACTCTGCCGCTGCCTGTGGGGTTTTAGCTAATATAAGTAACCCAGAAGTCGGAGTATCTAAACGGTGTACCGCAAACAGTTTAATACCTAAATCTGCTTCAACTTGCGCAACAACACCTGCAGTGCCATCTTGGCTATGAAAATGAACCTTAGGAGACTTATTGATAACAATAAAGTCTGGGTGTTGTTCTAAAATTTGATACATGGTCTCGATTCTAATGAGAGTACAGAAATACAAGCTCTGAACTAAATTTCTGAACTAAGAGTTCTGAAATAAGCGTTTTGGAATAAGAGCACTGAAATAAGCGTGCTAAAAATCACTGGTACAAGCCTGATATATCGGCTTTATACCAATGATTAACATGAGCTAGGAATATACCTAAACAGGACTAGAATCGAATGTCGACAATCAGCCCTGGATGATTATCCTTAAGCTCAATTTTAGCATGATGACGGGATAAAATCGCTTTAACCATTGATAAGCCCAACCCCGTGCCTTTGTGATGTCGGCTAGGGTCTAATCGCACTAAACGATCAAATACCCTTTCTTTATCTTCATCACTAATACCTGGGCCATTATCAATAATTTGGATCTTTCTGCCTTTTTGCACTATCTCAATGGTGGCATCTTCAGGGGCATATTTAATCGCATTATCAACTAAGTTAAATAAGGCTTGGAACAATAGGTATTTATCGCCAGAGATTGTCACATCTTTGTCTGCTGACAAGGTCAATGTTTGTTGTTTCGACTCAGCAACCACTTCAGCCATTTCAAATAAGTCTTCACATAAAAGTTGTAGACTCACAGTCTGCATATCTAAGGTTTGCTGACCTTCTTCTATTCGAGTGAGAGATAACATGGCATCAAAAGTCGCTAAACAATGGTCCAGTTCTTCTAGCAACATGGCGGTCAATTCTGGCACATGCTCTGTCGGTTTACTGGGTAATTGCTCAATACCAATGCGTAAGTGAGACAAAGGCGTTCTTAAGTCATGGGCAATATTATCTGTCACCCCACGAACAGACATTAAGTTATGTTCTAAGGTATCGAGTACCCGATTAAACTGACCAGCAAGCATATCAAATTCGTCTTGATTATGACTCACAGGCAAACGGGTGTTGTACTCACCTTGCTCAATCTTTTTACACAGTAAATTGTATTGTACCAAGCGTCTTAAAATCGCTTTAGAGAACACAAAACCAACCGCTAAGGTAATCCCTAACGTGAATGCCACCGCCCAAAATGCAGCATTAATAAATTTATCAATTAATGCGGCTAAATTATCAGTACGAGTCGCTATAAGCACCGGCCCATAATGGGTCATCACAATGCCACCGGTGAGAATATGAAGCTTATCTGGGCCACCGGTTAAAATAGGAAATTCACGGGTTTTTGGCAATAAAGGCATGTTGTCAGGCACAAAACTCAGTGCCCCAACCATATCAACGCTGTTTCGCCAAGCAATCAAGGCTGTTTTAGGATCTGCTGCGCGAATTTGCGCAGCAAAACTGCGGCGATCAACCGTTAATGCCAATTGCTGATAACGCTGCATTTCAGTGGCAAGATGTTGCTCAACCTGATTTTCTTGCTCAATAACGAGTTGGCGGTATAAACCAAATACCAACATCACAATCAACAAGGTAACCAAGGTCGAGAAAATTAGCGTTATCCGCCAAGCACTGCTTTGGTAGGGTTTAATTCCCTTTGCAAAGGCGATATCCAGCCCCTCGAACAGTTTCAATGATCTCTGGGTGGCCTAGCTCTTCAAATTTACGACGCAGTTTTGCAATATGCACATCAATCACATTGGTGCGCGGGTCGAAGTGATAATCCCAGACTGCTTCAAACAATAATGTACGGCTAATGACTTGATTCGGATGCTCCATTAGATATTTCAGCAATTGAAACTCTTTAGGCTGTAGCATTAATTCATGCTCATCTAATGTGACTTTGCGGGTCAGCAATTCCATTTTTAAGTTGCCGACTTCAAGATCGGTATTTGCCGCAGCTGGCGCATTACGTTGAATCAGCTTTTCTGCGCGCACTTGCAACTCAGCAAAGGCAAACGGTTTGGTCATGTAATCATCGCCACCAGCACGTAATCCTTTCACTCGCTCGTCGACATGACTCAGCGCAGAAAGGATTAACACAGGTGTTTGGTTACCATTATTGCGCAGTGCAGTCAGCAGGGTTAGGCCGTCTAACTGAGGTAACATACGATCTAAAATGATAATGTCATATTGATTATGCTTTGCTTGGTGTAAGCCATCATGGCCATTGGTCGCAGTATCAACTTGATATTGCTGTGCGGTAAAACCTTCAGCAACGTATTGTAGTGTGGTTGCATCGTCTTCAACGATTAATACTCGCATAGTGCTATTCCTTAGTTCTACAGCGTTTGACTGTAAAGGTGCTAATTGCCAAGTCATATTAGTCCCACTGCAGTAATGGCAGCGGACGTAATTCTTCAATATCAAAAGCAATCGTATGCTTGCTTGAAACATTGAGTAATTTTAATTCTAGATAGCTGATGGCTAAGTCATGGTCTAACTCAGCTTCGATTAAATATCCCGTTTGACCTTTTTGCGCCATTGTGACGAGCTCAGTAAAAGTCATTTTTTGCTTGATGAGTACTCGTGCGGCTTTAACTTGGTCTAAATCATCGGCTTCAAAAGCGGATAATTTTTTGGTGATTAAGCTGCCGTCACTTGCATCAAATGAGAATTCGGTAATTTCACTGTCATCTAGATTGAGTAAGTCTATTTCATAAATGAGTTGACCATTTTCAACATCCATATCGAACGATGAAACGACACCGCTATATTCAGTTTCAATTTGTTCAACCACGACAAGTGGTTGGACGTATTCACCCTCTGAGAGCAAGGTATGCATAGTCGGGGTAGCCATTACCATTGATGGAAATACGACTAACAACGACAGAACGATACGGAACATGAAAGCCTCATAATGAGAATTGGAGTAGTATTACTTTACCTAAGCCCAGCAAAAGACCCAAGCATTGTAAGATTAATAATTGATCATGATTCTAGAATATGGACTTGCTCAGATTTCAGTGCAATCGTTGTTGCCAATCCGGTTTTTAATGAGAGTTTTTCAGCCAAATGCGAAGGAATATCCATATTGAACACCTCGTCCACATCCGCCATTCGCGCTTTCACACGCACAGACTCACCCATGACTAGCATTGACTCGATAACAATATCGAGTTTATTGATACTACGACACAAACGGCCACTGGAAATCGCATTAAATCGAATGCCTTGGTTTGGGATCACCCAACGCACTTCCTGTCCAATTGCCAATTCAGGAGCACTGTCACTGGCAATGATTTGCTCGCCCATTTTAAGCCATGTGATGTTTGCCTCTGCATCTCGGCCACTGACCTCGGCATTGAAAATGTTTCTAAGGCCCATCTGCCTAGCCACGGTTTCATTACGAGGATGAGACAATACCTCAAAAGGTTCGCCCTGCTGCAGCATGTTACCTTGGCTGATTAGGATCATTTTATCGGCCAATAACAAAGCTTCGTTCATATCATGGGTCACCATGACCACAGGAATTGATAACTGTGATTTTAATCTGGCTAACTCAATGTATAAACGTTCACGGGTTTCTCTATCCACCGCAGAAAACGGTTCATCGAGCAATAATACCGAAGGCTCTCGTGCTAATGCCCTTGCTAAAGCCACACGTTGACGCTGACCGCCAGATAACTGTGCAGGCAACCTAGCAGGTAGCCCATGTAAGTTAACTCGCTCAAGCCAGTCTAGAGCCCTTGCTTTGCGTTCACTTTTAGGAATGTGGTCCAAGCCAGATATCACATTTTCTAGCGCGGTAAGATGCGGAAATAAACCAAAGTGTTGTGGGACATAACCAATGTGACGTTGTTGAGGGGATAACTTAATCCGCAGCTCGTCATCAAACCATTGCTGCTCGCCACACTGAATCCGGCCTTTCTCAGGTACACTTAAGCCTGCAATCATGCGTAACAAAGTGGTTTTACCGCCACCAGAAGGTCCAACAACCGCCAGAACTTCGCCCGCTTTACAGCTAAAGTTAGCAATTAATGGGATGGGTGATACTTGCTCAATTTGGCAGTATAAATGAGTCTCTAAATCAACGTTGCGGGTTGGCATGCTGCCCCCCTAAGCGTCTTGATAAACTTGTCGTTATTGCCAATACACTCACAGCAAATACCAAGAGTACTAACGACATCGTACCCGCCGCTTCAAAGTCAAAGGCTTGCACACTGTCATAAATAGCAATCGAGATAGTTTTAGTTTCGCCAGCAATGTTGCCACCAAGCATTAACACCACGCCAAACTCACCTAAAACATGTGAAAAACACAACACCACAGCGGTCAATATTCCAGGCCATATCATAGGTAATTCAATTTTAATGAAAATACGCCACCAGCTCATGCCACAACATGCTGCTGCATCAGGAATATCATGGGGTATGGTTTCAAAGGCGCGCTGAATCGGCTGCACAGCAAAAGGGATATTAACCAGAATAGAGGCAATCACTAAGCCTGAAAAATTAAACACTAACTGGGCGCCAGTAAATTGCTCGACCCATTGTCCAATAAGACTTTGACTACCTAAACCGACAAGCAAGTAATAACCAATCACCGTCGGTGGCAACACCAATGGCACCATAATCAGTGCTTCTACCCACGATTTACCACGAAATTGTTTGTACGCCAGAAAGCGACCGACAAAAATGGCCATTGGGATCAGAATTAGTACGGTTACAGAACTTAATTTTGCAGATAACCACAACGACTGCCAATCCATAAATTACTGCTCCGCCACTTGCTGTCTTGGTCTTGGTGCACGAAGTTTAGGCTGGTGTAAATGATGTTTATCGCTGACGTTGGCTGGAAAGCCAAAACCATAATTCTCTAGAACTTGCTGAGCAGCTGTTGACTGCATGTACTGATAAAACTGTTTAGTGGTATCCCCCGCTCGCGGAGTCAGCACCATACGTTGATTAATGGGTTGATATAATGACTGGGGGATCTCTATGTAGCGGCCCATTTTGGTAAACTGCGGTGCTGATGCTAGCGACAATGCCACGATGCCACCTTGTGCTGAACCACTTAAAGCAAACTGAGCGGCTTGGGAAACATTCTCGCCCATAATGATCTTAGGTTGCAGCGCAGACCATAAATCTTTGCTCTCAAGTAACGCTTGAGCGCGCTCACCATATGGAGCATGAGCGGGATTAGCAATAACAAATCGCTTTATCTCGCCTTGGGAGACTGCCTGACTCAGACCTGTTAATTGGGGGTCTAATGCTAATTTGGAATTATTTGGCGCCACTAGGGCTAACTTACCAATGGCGTAGATATCACCATCTGAATCAGTTTTACCTGCCTTATGTAGCTGCTGTACATAAAACTCATCGGCGCTTAATAGCATTTCAAACGGTGCACCATGCTGGATCTGAGCGACAAAATTGCCAGAAGACCCATATGAAACGCGTAACGCTAAGCCCGTTTCAGCAGTAAAGTTTGCCACAATTTCATCTAAGGCAAACTTAACATTAGCCGCAGCTGCAATGGCTGGCGGTTTAGCCGCCAATGCAGAAAGCGAAAACAAAGAAGAAAGTCCTAACAAACTCGCAAGTAAAAGACTTTGAACCTTTAATACAACTCGACGGCTAAATGTCATTGGTAAGCATCCTTTGCTATTTGGTTTCGTTCCACATTGACGCAGCCTGTTCATCTGAATCACGTGCTTCGACCCAGTTATTGCCTTCTTCGCCAGCTTCAAGTTTCCAAAAAGGTGCTTTGGTTTTTAAGAAATCGATAAGGAATTCACACGCTGCAAATGCCGCTTTGCGATGCATGCTAGTAACGCCGATAAATACGATTTGTTCGCCCAGTTCCATGCGGCCAACACGATGAATAATCGTGACATAATTTAATGGCCAGCGTTCATAAGCTTGTTCAGCTAATTGCACTAATACAGCTTCTGTCATTCCTGGGTAATGTTCTAAAGTAAGATCAGTAACAGCGCTGCCATCATTGAAATCACGTACTTTCCCTGCAAATGTTACTACTGCGCCATCACTGTTATCATTTGCAATCGCATTGTATTCATCAGCAACATTGAAGTCAGCGGTTTGCACGCGCACAACTTGCCTAGGATTTTTTTCAGAACTAACGGTCATTTTAACCACCTGTTACTGGTGGGAAAAAGGCAACTTCATCACCATCAACAACAGCCGCATCCCATGCACTCATCGTTTGATTAACCGCTACCAGTAATTTGTCTGATGACAATACTTTTGCCCACTTATCATCTTTAGCGGCTAATGCTTCACGTAGCTGCTCAGTATTAGTAATACCTTCAGCGGCAACTTCAACTTTAGCCGTACCGAGTAACTCTCTAACTTGTGCAAAAAATAGAACTTGGATCATGTCGATGTCTCGTATTGATTGGGTCTAACAAATAACGTTTTACTGATTGTCAGCGATTCTTGCTACCAACAATCGCACCAAACTGATTAATCTTCAGCTTGAAAATGACCTGACTTGCCGCCACGTTTTTCGAGTAAACGTACTTGGGAGATAATCATGTCTTTTTGAACCGCTTTACACATGTCATAAATGGTAAGTGCTGCTGTTGAAGCGGCAGTTAATGCTTCCATTTCCACGCCAGTTTTGCCAGAAAGTTTACACAAGCTGGTAATTCGAACACGGTTAAACTCAGGCTGAGCTTCTAGATCCACTTCAACTTTAGTCAACATTAATGGGTGACATAAAGGAATTAAATCAGAGGTTTTTTTCGCAGCTTGAATGCCTGCAATACGCGCTGTAGCGAACACATCACCTTTGTGATGACTGCCGCTCATGATCATCTCAAGCGTACTTGGCGCCATTTCGATGAATGCTTCAGCGCGTGCTTCACGTTCGGTGATATTTTTTTCAGTCACATCGACCATGTGAGCGTTGCCATCGGCATTAATATGGGTAAAACAATTGCTCATGCTAACTTGCCTTATTAGATCTTAATTTCAGTATGGAAAAGGAATACTGTTTAACAGCGACGCTGCAACACCTTAGCCACCTAACATCGCTCTATATTAACCACCAATAGAGGCTAAATGTTTGGTCACACCTGTGATCCCTTGATGTAAGTAATGAGTTTCTTCTTTCTGTGCTAATTGACTGTGCAGACGTTCAATTAATTCCGCTCGCTGAGATTCATGTTGTAATAAGTCACGTAAATCGAGACCATTTTCAGTAAACAGACATAAATGCAGTTTGCCTTTAGCTGATACACGCAAACGGTTACAGCTGGCACAAAAGTTTTTAGCGTAAGGCATAATCAAGCCAATACGGCCTTGGTAATCTGGGTGACTAAAGTTTTGCGCAGGGCCATCATCAACACTCGGCAGATCATATAACCAACCTTCTGATTCAAGCTTTAGCTTGATATCAAGACCCGCTAAATGATGGGCGTTAAAGTAATCATGGCCTAAACCCGTTTCCATCAACTCGATAAAGCGCAAATCTATCGGTGTGTTTTTAATCCAGTGTAAGAAACGTGGCAAATCTTTGTCATTTAAGCCTTTAAGCAGTACCGCATTTATTTTAATCCGCTCAAAGCCCGCCTCAAGTGCAGCATCAATACCGCGCATCACTTGATCAAACTTGTTTTCGCCTGTGATTTGGTAGAACATTTTCGGATCTAAGCTATCAACCGAAACATTTATTCGGCGCAAACCCGCGTCGTACCATTCTTTAGCGTGCTTTTCGAGGCGATAACCATTGGTTGTTGTGGCAACGGTATTAATGTTGTCATTATCAGCAACGACGCGAATGATATCGGTGAAATCTTTTCTAAGGGTCGGCTCACCACCGGTAATGCGGATTTTTTGAGTACCTACCTCACCAAAAGCCGCCACTAAATTTTCAATTTCATTTAGCGCGAGGAACTTTGGCTTGCCATCAGGTCTGTAACCGTCAGGTAGGCAATAGGTACATTTGAAATTACAAACGTCAGTGACTGACATCCGCAGATAGTGAAATCTTCGACCAAAACTGTCTTGTAGTTGGGACATGTTAACCTTTCCAAGTGTGGGAGGTAAGCGCATTTCTTTACTCACCCCGGTGGCATTATTACCACGGCTAAATACCCGTATCTGTGGACGTAGGATATAAAGCTCGGAGAACCGTCAACCTTGATTATAGGCCTAAATTCGCTCTAATCAGTACCTTTTTATGACATTTTGTCCCGGTTTGTACAAAATCTGTAAAGAATTGCGAGCTAGCTCACGAGCTCAAAATCGCACTTGCTACTGTGACCTAGCTCATTTTTGAGGTAAGGTGAGTAAAACAAAAAAATAACAACAAACCCGCCATAAACTGGGGAATGAAGATCAAAGGTGAGATGATGGAACGCGAATCTATGGAATTCGATGTAGTAATTGTCGGTGCAGGACCTGCCGGACTCGCTACTGCATGTCGATTAATGCAAATATCACAAGACGCAGACAAAGAAATGACTGTCTGTGTTGTTGAAAAAGGCTCTGAGGTTGGAGCGCACATATTATCTGGTGCGGTTTTTGAGCCTAAAGTATTGGATGAATTGTTCTCCGATTGGCGTGATTCCGATATCCCACTGAATACTAAAGTGACTCACGATGAGATTTACCTGCTAAGTTCAGACTCAAAATCTCAATTAATGTCGAACAGTTTAGTGCCTAAAACCATGCATAACGATGGTAACTACATTATTAGTGTCGGTAACCTAACACGCTGGTTAGCAGAAAAAGCTGAAGGTTTAGGTGTTGAAATCTTCCCAGGTTTTGCTGCAAGTGAAGTGCTGTTTAATCAAGATAACAGTGTGAAAGGTATATTAATTGGTGACATGGGTGTTGGCGCTAATGGCGAAGAAAAAGACAGCTATATGCCAGGTATGGAGTTACATGCCAAATACACTGTATTTTCTGAGGGTTGTCGCGGCCATCTAGGCAAGGAACTTATCGCGAAATATCATCTAGATAATGGTAAAACACCACAGCATTACGGCCTTGGCTTTAAAGAAATTTGGAAAATTCCAGCAGAACAACATCAAGAAGGTAAAGTGGTTCACACCGGCGGTTGGCCGCTTAATCAAGGGACTTCTGGTGGTGGCTTCCTTTATCACATGGAAGATAACCAAGTCGCTGTCGGCTTGATTATTGATTTGAATTATAAAAACCCACATGTCAGCCCGTTCGATGAATTTCAGCGTTATAAGCAACATCCGGTTATTGCGCAAACATTAACTGGTGGTGAGCGCTTAACCTACGGCGCTCGCGCTATCGCTAAAGGTGGCTTGAATTCATTACCTAAAATGAGCTTCCCTGGTGGATTGCTTATTGGTTGTGATGCAGGGACATTGAACTTCGCCAAAATCAAAGGCACACATACAGCTATGAAGAGCGGTATTGTCGCCGCTCAAACCTTAGGCGAAGCACTCATAGCAGGTGTTGAAGCTGGTAAAGATTTAGATTGTTTCCAAACTCGTATTGAGCAAAGCTGGTTACATGAAGAGCTATTTCAATCGCGCAACTTTGGCCCTGCATTACATAAGTTCGGTACCTACTTAGGCGGCGCTTTTAACTTTATTGACCAAAATTGGTTTGGCGGGAAGTTCCCGATAACGCTTCGCGATGAAACCCCTGATCATGCTGATATGGGACTGGCTAAAGACTTCACCCCGATTGAGTACCCCAAGCCTGATGGTAAGCTCAGTTTTGATAAATTATCATCGGTTTATCTATCGAATACCTTCCATGAAGAAGATCAGAAGTGTCACCTGCAACTCAAGGACGCGTCTATCCCCATTGCTGTTAACTTAATTAAATACAATGAACCCGCGCAGCGTTATTGCCCTGCGGGAGTTTATGAAGTGGTCGCTGAAGGCGCTGAGAATAAGTTTGTGATTAATGCGCAAAACTGTATTCACTGCAAAACTTGTGACATTAAAGACCCAAGCCAAAATATCACTTGGGTAACACCTGAAGGTGGTGGCGGACCTAACTACCCGAATATGTAGTTAACCAGTTAACTCATCATAAAACGCACTGACTAAAGTGCGTTTTTATTGTCTTAATACATCACACAGACAAATCAGCTTCAAAATCCCATATAAACTATTCATTTATTCTAGCCGATGCCGATATTAGACATATTGAACTATACAGGTTGTCCCGAATGAATCAGTTAAAACACCTCTCCATTAAACAAAAAATCTTACTTTCGATGATATTTGGTGTCGTCTTTTCAACCATGCTTGTCGGAGTATTCAGTCAACGTAGTGCTAAAAATGTAATTGAACAGCGAATGCTAGACTCCGAGCTACCTAGCTTATTAATGCAAATTCGCCATAAATTAGAACTTGATATCAACAACTTACTAAATGCTGCTGAGCAACTTGCAAACAGTCGCATGTTACTCGAATGGGTTGAACAGGGACGCCCAAGCGATACTGAAGCCAATGTTGTTGCACAATTAGGCGATTTACAAGATCAGTATCAACTTGCACAAGCATCCTTTGCTGACAAAGAAACAGCAGCCTATTACACACAAGATGGCTTTTTACGCGTTTTAAACCCACAGCAAGATAGTTGGTTTTTTGATTATGTTAATAGCGGGCAAGAGCGAATGCTCAATGTATTTACTGAAACGAATGGTGAAGTAAAACTCTTTATTAATTATCAACAACCAAATGGCCGAGGCTTGGTTGGGTTAGCAAAGTCACTGGATGATATGGTACGACAGCTCGGTTCCTTCAAAATCGAAGACAGTGGTTTCGTTTACTTGGTTGATGCTAATGGCAGTGTAAAACTCCATCCTGATCCTAACCAGATAGGTAAAGCGAGTTTGAGTGGCTTCTATTCAGGAAATAATACTCAATCTTTACTGGCGCAGAATGACTTTAACCTTATGCGCATTGACGTAAATGGCCAGAGCACTATTATTGCCAGTAGCTATATTCCGGCCATGAACTGGTATTTGATTGCCGAAGTACCAGAGTCAGAAATTTTTGCCCTGTTAGATAAAGCGGTATATCAAATAATACTGGGGACGATCATTGTCGCAGTATTTTTTATTGTGGTTGCCAGCGCTGTCGCATCCTCGGTAAGTCGTCCCATTGCGAAAGTAGCTGAACTATTCAAAGATATTGGCGAGGGGGAAGGCGATTTACGCCAACGCCTTCCTGTTGAGGGAAATGATGAATTAGCTCAGCTTGCCAAAGGCTTTAATAGTTTTATTGCAAAAATACAAGAATCGGTCATAGAGGTAGCAAGAACCAGTGAACAATTAAGCTTGTCAGCAAAAGATGTCTCAGCTCAAGCGAACCAAACTCTTGATGATAGCCAACAGCAAAAAGACAGAACCATTATGGTTGTGACCGCCATTAATGAAATGGGCGCAACGGTAAATGAAATCGCCAGTAATGCTGCACAAGCCGCAGTGACAGCAAAAGAAGCTGATACTGAATCTTCTGATGGCCAGCAGGTCGTTATGAGTGCAAGAACAACCATTAATCAATTATCAAATGATGTAGAGCAAGTCGGTGAAGTGATTGAGTCTCTTGCAACCCACACTAAATCCATTGGTGGTATTTTAGATGTGATCCGTGCAATCTCAGAACAAACTAACTTACTGGCATTGAATGCTGCGATTGAAGCGGCAAGAGCGGGTGAAGCAGGCAGAGGGTTTGCGGTTGTAGCTGATGAGGTAAGAAACCTTGCTTCTCGTACTGCTGATTCAACCAACGAAGTACAAACCATGATTGATAAACTGCAATCTGAAGCAAGTCGCGCCGTTGTTGCCATGGAAACGTCACGTAACCGCTCCCAAGAAGGGGTGAATGCAGTAGATGAAGCAAGCCAATCACTCAGCGGCATTAGCCAGCAAATTGCTTCAATCAGTGATATGAACATTCAAGTTGCTGCGGCGACAGAAGAGCAATCAACGGTCGTAGAAGATATTAATCGTAATGTCACAGAAATTAATGATATTACTCAACGTACAGCTGATACGGCTCAAGCGGCGGCACAAGCAAGTGAGTCTCTCAACGCCCTAGCGGGTCGACTGGATGTGTTAGTAGCTCGATTTAAAATTGAATAAATATAGGAGATTTTCCAATAAAAAACGCACAATTTATTGTGCGTTTTTTTAATTATATCATTTTTGACAAAGACGATTTAATAATAACTAATTGAAATAAAATAATTAATCGCCATAAGTTAACGATAAGCAAACCCCTCGCCACTTGTTAGCTTGATTATATTATGTAGCTTATTAAACCTTTAAGCCGGTTCACCAGCAGGGCCATATAATCGATATTGCCAGTTTTCGATTTGGTGAGTATCAATACGTCTTTGCATACTCGCCACCCAGTTTTGTGCCAAGCCTTCACATTGCATCAATTGCTGATATTGTTCAGGGTCGACTTCAGGTAAGAAGTAAATCTTCATCGCCTGGGCAATACTGATGTCGTTTTTTCGTTCAATCAACACTATGCTGTCATTTGCGTTAATTTCTCCCGCTTGCAGCACTTTATAAAACCAACCACACATGCGACTTTCTTGCATTGCTAATGCAAATTTAGGATGGCCAAATTGCAGATTAAGCTTGAAACACGGTGAGCGTGGTTGAGTCACTTGCAATAAGACTTCACCTATTTGAATAATGTCACCAATATTCACTTGTGACTCATCTAAACCTACAGTACTGATGTTTTCCCCCATGGCTGGGACATCTTTAAAGTTAGTGATTAAATCCCAACGACGATACTGACCATAATGCTCACGCGGAAAATGGTGTAATACACGTTCTTCACCGCCATGATGAATCGGATCGGCTTGCTTATCACCTTCCACACCATGTTGCGTCACACTAAGACTTTGCACTGGGAGTTTATTATTCATACCACTATCAATACTTTCTAAGGTATCAATTTTATCTCCACGGAATAATCCTGAAATCTTTTTTGCTAACACATAGCCTGCCATTAATACGCTCTCGTCATGATATGAACAAATATAGAATTTATTAACTGTGAATTAATAAGACAACACCACCTGATTTCGACCTTGCTCCTTTGCTTGATACAAGGCGATATCTGCGCGGTTAATGAGTTCTTCAGGTGTCTCAGTTTTACGATACTCAGCAACGCCGCTGCTAATGGTGATATTAATATCATTGCCATTCACTTTGATACTTCTAGCAGCGACAGTTTCACGCATGCGATCAGCTAATTCATGCGCCTGACTGATATTCATATTAGGTAATAATACCAAAAACTCCTCCCCACCCCAGCGACAAAGTAAATCCGCTTCTTTAAGGTTTGACTTGAGTACATTGGCTGCAGACTGAATCACCAGATCTCCGATATTATGCCCATATTTATCATTCACTTGTTTGAAATGATCGATATCGATAATGAGCACAGCCATCGGTGTTGACTCGACCAAAGATCGAGATAAAGCTGGGGTAAAGTATTCTTCAAACGCTTGCCTGTTGGCTGCACCAGTTAATTTATCTGTCGACGCCATCATTTCCAATTTTCTTTGGTATTTACCCAAAGTCATATTGGCAATCAATAAAATCCCAAAGGTCACCACTAAACTCAAACCAATGTTGAGCCAAAATGTTGTGAGCAATTTCTTTTCTGCCAACACTTCATCTTGCTCAACCATCAAATACCATTGAAACTCTTCAACCAAACGGCTATTCAAATAAATCGTTCTGTTATCTCGCCTATAGGAAAAAGATGCACTTGGGCTGGTTAAAATACGGGTTGCTAACTTCTCTAACCCTGCTGTCGATTGTAAAGTAGTCGCACCATCAAACCCTTTGCTGCGCAAAGTAATATTGCCTTGTCTATCAGAGAAATAAACTTTGCGGTTATAACGTGTCTGGTATAGCTCAATCATCTTTTTCACGCTTTCAACGGCCAAACCTACACCGGTGACACCAATGAAATTACCTTCAAAGTCATACACCTTATAATTAACATAAATGACCGTACGATTTTTATCGGCGGTATCGGTATCAATGTTAATTTCATAGTCTTCTGACTTAGGTAATGAACGTACTCGAAAATACCAAGCATCTTCACTTGAAACATCTTCAATTTTTTTTAGCACACCACTGGAATGATAGTAATTCCGACTCGATTCAGAGATGAAAAAACTGGTTACCGTATTATATTTTTGCTGGATTTCGTTAAGGTATCGGATCAGTTTTTCAGGGTCTTGCTCATCATTAATGGTCCAGTCCCGAACAAAGGTATCTTGCGCCATTAACGAGGATATAAAGATAGGTCGTAGAAGGTCTTGTTGAATTTCAGAATAGATATTGTCACTGGTCAGCGGCAATGTATTATCTTCTATTTGCTCGCTTAATGATTCATGTGCAACTTGGTAGCTAATTCCACTTGTGACAATAAATGCAGCTAAAAGCAGTATGGATAACATCCAAATAAAACGCTTTTTATCGTTCCAAACTTTATTTCCCATAACGCCCCTACTAAAACTGAGCTCTTCAAAGTAGTAATGGATGCAAGTGGTTACTGATGTATGTGACTACATAGGCAAGTGGCAATCTATTATTAGCTTGATAAGAACTGGTATATGCGAACATGTTAAACCAATGTAAATACTAACTGAAAAGCAATGAAGGCGCATCGGATTTTTGAGCCAAAAACTCTGTATTTATCAGGTATTGCAAATCCTTTATTTTTACCGAGATAAAAAAAGACCCTGTAAATGGGGGGATACAGGGTCGTAAATTCAAACAAAAAATTAAATAGGGTTGTAATTAACTCCCAGGAAGTGGAAGGCCTATATCAAACTAAATCTTTTGCGGAAAAGAATTGGCTTTCAACAAATTACGGCGAAATTATAGATTTACTACATGACATAATCGCGACAGTTATGTGACAGAAAAATGAAGCTATCCACCAAAAGACAACTTCACTTACTTAACTATTTATTTTCCTATTCAGTTAGCTAAATAGTGTTTTAAGTCGTCACCAGGAACAGAGCTTGGCGTCGCAACAGCAAAAGCTGCCCATCTCGCCCCTTCTTCCATCGCTTCAGTAATGCTTTTTTGCTCACACAGGAAGTGAATTAAACCTGCTGCGTATGCATCGCCTGCGCCTGTGGTATCCACCACCTCAGATAGAACAGCAGGTACATGTACTTGATCATCCTCACTATAAGCGATGGCTCCATTTTCACCATCGGTTACCACAAAGTAACGTAATGACTCACCGGCTATTTGAGTCGCAAAACGCCATTTTTCTTCATTGCAGCGCCCCTCCATATCGGTAATAGAGGCAATGAGAATATGACATGGGCGCACTCGTTCATCTTTGGCTAGTTGCGACACGACAAGGCAGGAGTCTAAAGCTGACTCGGTCCAACCACTGATACCTTTTGCAGAAGAATTAGTATATAGAGCATCGAATTGCAGCCAATTAGGTGGAGAAGATAATGCAAATATTGGACGTTCTGGGCGAATAATGGTTCGCTCACCGTCTGGCGTCATCACCAATAGCATTTCACAGGTATTACCCTGAAAGCGTTCTACTAAGCGACAATCTAAACCTTGGGTACTGGCTTGAGCTAAAATCCAGTTACCAATTTTATCATTGCCTACTTGGCTAACTAGCGAAACTGAATGACCTGCCCAAACAAGACCGATCCCTGTATTGGCGCCACCACCACCCAGCCGTAAACCACCATCTTGATAATGAAAACGTCCACCGGTTTGTAATGGTTTGTCTAACTGAAGTAGTCGGTCACAGTTAATATTGGCAAGCAGTAAAATATTGGCCATAGCAATCTCTTTTAACTATTCAATGTTCAATGCACCAACATCATTATGATAGAAATGACAAAATGGTGAGAATAGAGATGATGCATTCAAATTCAGTATACTGCAAATAACAAAAAAGGCAGTGACTATGGTCACTGCCTTTCATTAACTTATTTCTTAAACGTTAGATACTTACATATCAGCGGCTTGTAATGGTTTACGTAATTGCGCACGAACATTATCCATTCCTGAATAAAATTCTTTCATCATTAACAAGCCCATCATTTTGCCGTTATCAGTCCAAATCAAGTTGTCTGGGTCATTCGGGTCATTCTTAATCGCACCAATGGCTCTCATTGAAGCCATTTCTTTAAATAATGCGGTATCTAAGTTAACACCAAATGTGTCGCGGAAGTATTTACGTGACAAACGGCCTGAGAACATACCTAGCAAGAAGCGGTATTGCATCACTTCTTTCTTGCCGTATTGCTTTTGTTGCTCAACACCCATCTTGCCACTGGCAATACGTTCTTGGTATTTCTTCAACGAGAAAGTGTTCACGTATAAGGTATCATCTAAGAAACTAAATGAACCAGAACCGACTCCTAAGTATTCATCAAAATCGATAACGTATTCATCAAAGCCTTCATTATTGGCTTTACCAAAAGCCCAACCAGAAAGTTGAGTGTACTGGCCATTTAAGCTATTTAGAATTTGACGGTATTGACGCGCCATGTCGCCATGAGGTGCGGCTAGCTTGCCTTTCACACTCTTACGGGTTTGATGGGTAATCATCAATGGATAAGTGGTGATTTGGCGAGGGTCTAATTTTGAAGCCATATCCAAATCATGTTGGATAACTTCATCGGTTTGACCACGGAAACCGAAAATCAAATCAACATTAATAATTGGGAATAATTCTTTAGCCGCCATAATGCGGTCAAAAGTCTGCTGACCAGTGCCGAACTTTTCAATACGGTCAGTCATGGTCAAAATGTCATCGTTAAAGCTCTGTACACCAATAGACATACGATCGACTAAGCCTTCTAATTGCTTAAAGCCTTCACTGTCTAAATGTTGAGGATCTGATTCACATGACACTTCTTTAATACTTGGGAACAGCTTTTTAGCATGTTCAATAGTGCGAGCAAGTTCATCTTCAAGCACTGTTGTGGTGCCACCACCGATGTACATAGATTCGAAATCGTAACCGAGGTTTTTAACCATATCCATTTCTTTACGTAAAGAAACGAAATAGCGACGAGCCTTGTCTTCATTAAATAAGAAGCGATGAAAAGTACAGTAAGAACACAAGGTATGACAAAAAGGCACGTGCGCATAGAGCATATACTTTTTGCCTTCCACTGGGTTCGGCATCATTTCTGCAGATACAGTATCTAAGCGCAAATTACGGTCAACGTAAAATTGCATCACTTTTTCCATCGCACTGATCATCCAATCTGGCGTAGTAATATTGGCCTGGTAAGGTGATTGGATAATTTTATCTGATGGCTTAATTATTGATGACATAGCACTTCCTATCTTAAAATATGTACATACTCGCAATGCTAAACGATTGCTGATTGAGCAGAGTACTCTCAATCGAGTAACCATTATGTGAACTATCTATAACTTAGGAGGTAATCACAACTGATTCAATTGATTTTTACCATAGAGATCACAGATTAGCACTCATTAAATAACCAATACCTAATGTACACTATCCGTATGTTAAATATAACAAAGCTTTATGTTGTAATTTTGAACGTTAAAATTCAGATACAAAAACACCCTCAAAGCAAAGCTATTGAGGGTGTTTACGATTCAATATAGAGACTAATTAGTCTTTATATTTAAGCTCGCCTTTTTCTTTGATTTCATCATACCAAAGGTTGTGATGCTGTTTAGCCCACTGCTCATCACAGTAGCCAGACACCATACAATCCATACCACCTTCAGACATAGCGGTTGCCATGAAGATATGCACGATAGAGAAAGCACAGATTACGATAGCGCTCACTGAGTGAGTAACTAGTGCAATCAAACTTAAGGTACGGCTTGGTTCAAATAAGTTCGGGAACAGTAATAACATTCCTGATACTGAGATGATTAGACCGAATAGAGCAAATGCCCAGAACCATAGTTTTTCACCTGCGTTAGCAAAACCAGCGTCAGGGTGCTTGCCTTTAAATGGACCGAAGTTAATGTAACCACCAACCACCATCATCCATTTAATGTCATACATTTTTGGCATTTGGTTTTTAGCCCAAAGTACTACCATTAACGCCCAACCCAACATGAATGGGATAGCCATGTAATCATGGATAACTTTAGAAGCATTTACCAATCCAGCCCACATACCTTCACCAATGTATGGCTGAAGGAAGTAACGGCCAGCAAGTAGTACTAAACCTGTCAAAATCAATAACATGCAAGGAATCGCACCTAGCCAGTGAATTGATACGTCAAATTTAGACCAGCGATATACCATCTTACCAGTGAAACCACCGTGTAATTTCGAAATACCGTTAATTTTCATAAACAGTACGAAAATGATGATCATGCCAAATAGCGATAAAGCTAAAGCAGGAGCAAGCCAGTCACTACGCAAATCAAATACACGTAAATCATAGGTATTGATTGGTTGTTTATGGAACTCACTTGTTGAAGTCGTACGTCCTTCAGCACCGTCTTTAAGCTGTGCCCATAATTGTGCATTGCCATCTTGAACGGTTAGAGACTCTTCAACATTTCCACTTGCGTGGGCGAAGGTCATGACACTGAACATCAGTGCGATAACAACGCCAATTTGTTTGAACCACTTGTTCATATTACATCCTCTATGCTATTCGATGCCTAGGTTGCCCTAGGCATCATAGCTAAGCTGACTAACACGCTTGGAGATTAACCCCAAACACCTTTGTTAGCTCCGCGGTATGCAACACGCTCGCGGAAGATAGCAGAAACGATTTCTGCATCACCTGCAAGCAGTGCTTTGGTTGAACAAAGCTCAGCACACATTGGAAGTTTACCTTCAGCGACACGGTTAGCACCGTACTTCTCACGCTCAGCGTGTGAATGATCTTCTTCAGGGCCACCAGCACAGAAAGTACACTTGTCCATCTTGCCACGGCTGCCGAAAGCGCCTGACTGAGGGAACTGTGGAGCACCGAAAGGACATGCATATAAACAGTAACCACAACCGATACAAGTATCTTTGTCGTGAAGTACGATGCCGTCTTCTGTTTTGTAGAAACAATCTGCAGGACATACTGCCATACAAGGTGCATCACTACAGTGCATACATGCAACTGAGATTGACGCTTCACCGCGCACACCATCATTGATAGTGACAACACGACGACGTTGGATACCCCACTCTAAAGCAGAGTCGTTTTCGTTTTTACAAGCTGTGACACAACCATTACATTCAATGCAGCGCTTGGTATCACATAAAAATTTCATTGTAGCCATTTGGCAATTCTCCTAGCTATAGCTGCAGTTACGCTTTTTCAATTTGACAAAGCGATGCTTTGGTTTCCTGCATTTGCGTCACAGGGTCATAACCGTAGGTCAATGCAGTGTTACATGATTCACCTAGTACGTAAGGTACTGTGCCTTCTGGGTAATTAGCCTCAAGACTCTCACCATGCATCTCACCAGCGAAGTGGTAAGGCATCCAAGTAACACCAGGCTTAACGCGTGGAGTAACCATTGCCTTAATCTTAATACGTCCGCCTTCAGCACCTTCTAACCACACTGTGTCGCCGTCACGAAGACCACGGTCAGCAGCATCAGCAGGGTTAATTTCAACAAACATTTCTTGTTGAAGCTCTGCAAGCCAAGGGTTAGAACGAGATTCTTCACCACCACCTTCATACTCAACCAGACGACCAGAAGTCAGTGCTAATGGGTACTTAGCGCTGTTGTCATTGTCTTGAATTGACTTGTAAAGTGTTGGTAGACGATGTACTTGCATATCTGCGTACGTTGGATACTTAGATACTAAGTCACGACGAGGCGTGTATAACGGCTCACGGTGAACAGGTACTTGGTCAGGGAATGTCCAAACAATACAACGAGCTTTAGCGTTACCGTAAGGGATACAGCCGTGCTTCATTGCAACGCGTTGGATACCACCTGAGATATCAGTTTTCCAGTTTTTGCCTTCTGCATGAACTTTTTCTTCAGCAGTTAGCTCGTCAAACCAGCCAAGCTGTTTAAGCATGTCTGCAGTGAACTCTGGGTAACCGTCAGTGATTTCAGCACCTTTAGAGAAGCTGCCTTCAGCTAACAAGTTCTTACCTTGGTATTCGGTACCGTAACGTGCACGGAAATTACCACCACCATCAAGAACATGCTTGCTTGTGTTATAAAGAATTTGAGTACCTGGATGCTTCTGCTCAGGAGTTCCCCAACAAGGCCAAGGTAAACCGTAAGTTTCGCCTTTAGCAGGTCCGCCAGCAGCTTCAAGTGTCTTGTTGCTGAACGTGCCCCAGTTTTGGGTGTGCTCTTTGATACGCTCAGGGCTTTGACCTGACATACCAATGGTCCACATACCGCGGTTAATTTCGCGAGTAATGTCTTCGATAACAAGCACGTCATTGGCATCTTTAGCGATACGCTTAGTGTACTCGTCTGCAAAACCAAGCTTTTGAGATAAACGGTACATAATCTCAAGGTCAGTTTTTGATTCGAATAATGGCTCAACAACTTTTTCACGCCATTGTTGTGAACGACCAGAGTTAGATACTGAACCTTCAGTTTCGAACTGAGTACAAGCTGGTAGCAAGTAAACACCGTTTTGACGACGATGCATTACACCAGCCATTGTTGGGAATGGATCCACAACAACTACAGTGTCCATCTTGTCTAGTGCGTCACGAACATCATCTTGACGCGTTTCAGTGTTAACTGATTGACCCCAGAAGAAGCCCATGCGTACACGGTCTTTTTGTGCTAATTTTTCAGGTGTTTCTAAAACACCGTCATGCCAGCGTGAACAAGGAATACCAGGAGTATTCATTGGTACGCGACCAAGGTATTCATTTTGGTCGAAACGGTTTTTCACCCAGTCTAGCTCGATGTCCCACACGTTTGTCCAGTGATCCCATGCGCCAGAAGTTAAGCCGTAGTAACCAGGTAAGTTATCGAATAACAAACCTAAATCAGTCGCGCCTTGAACGTTATCGTGACCACGGAAAATGTTAGTACCGCCACCAGAAACACCCATGTTACCCAGTGCTAATTGAAGGATACAGTAAGCACGTGTATTCGCGTTACCTACGTGATGCTGAGTACCACCCATACACCAAACAACAGTACCTGGACGGTTATCTGCCATCATTTTCGCAGCTTGGTAAACTTCTTCTTCGCTACAACCAGTGATGTCTGCAACTTCTTTCGGTGGGAACTTCTTCACTTCTTCGAGAATTGATTCCATTTCGAAAACACGTTCTTTGATGAACGTTTTGTCTTCCCAACCGTTTTCAAAGATGTGCCAAAGCATACCGTAGATGAAAGGGATATCCGTACCTGGACGTAGTGCACAATGAAGATCAGAGTGTGCAGCAGTACGTGAGAAACGTGGGTCAACAACAATAATTTTTGCGTTGTTTTTCTCTTTAGCAATAAGGATATGCTGCATTGCAACTGGATGCGCTTCAGCCGGATTTGCACCGATGAAGAAGATTGCATTTGCATTCTGGATATCATTGAAAGAGTTAGTTTGCGCACCGTAGCCCCAAGTGTTAGCAACACCGGCTACCGTGGTAGAGTGACAAATACGAGCAGAGTGATCGACGTTGTTCGTGCCCCACATTGCCGCAAATTTACGGTACATGTAGCAACCTTCGTTCGAGAACTTAGCACTACCCATAAAGTAAACTGAATCAGGACCTGATTCTTCACGGATATCCATCATCTTGTCGCCGACTTCGTTGTAAGCCTGCTCCCAAGATAGTTTCTTCCACTTGCCGTCAACCAATTTCATTGGGTATTTAAGACGCTTTTCGCCATGACCATGTTCACGGATAGCAGCACCTTTCGCACAGTGACCACCAGCGTTAAATGGATGATCGAATGCAGGCTCTTGACCTGTCCAAACGCCATTTTGTACTTCAGCGTATAAACCACAACCAACAGCACATGCAGAACATACAGTACGTTTGATTTCAGTTGGTGCATCATGCGGTACATCATGCGCTTCAGCTCTACGCATCATACCAGTGCCCATTAATGAAGCAGCGGCGATACCACCTGTTGCAATACCTGCATTCTTCATAAATTGACGACGGTTAATACCGAGCGACTTTGATGCAGCTTTAGGTGCTGCGGTAGACTTGCGAGTTAACTTCATCGCTTATTTCTCCTGAATTAGCCGCGTAAGCTATCGTAGTAGCTACGAATATGCGCAGTTTCTTTGTAACCTTTAGCATTTTTGCTGCTAACGTTACTCTCGGTTGCTTGGGCCACACTCACACCTGAAACAGCAATTGCTGCAGTAGCAGCGCTACCTACGGTGATGGCTTTCAGCAAAGATCTGCGGTTCAGATCAGGCTGTTGCTTCTTCATCTTTACTCCCGGTTAAATCACACCAACTCATCGGTTGATGCCCTAATAGGCCTTCTCGATTCCTCAAAACCTGTTGTTAACAACAAGTTAATGAAAGTGAATCCAAAAGGTAAAAACACTTCTAAATGAATAATGTTAAAAATTTTACGCCGCTAATATATAGGGAGAGTGGTCGAAAAAAATTGATCTAGCACCAGTTCACATTCCAAAAAAAGCGATGGAATCAACAAAGCGTTAACTGGGTCATATTTTAGAAAGGTTTGCTTTTGAAATGAACAAATCTGCAGCTTAATCCGCAAAGCTACATTTGTTAAAAACCTTAACATCTCATGCAGTTAGATAGTTGATAAGCTATCCTTGTTATTGAGAATCCTTATTATTCACTTATAGCATTTATGACTTAAAACTAACGGCGATAGTACTCTTAGCTATTAACGATACCCAAGCAACGGCCTAAATAATGTTTATCGACTCATTAACAATCAAGTGACTTCTTACGCCAAATGATTCTACGAACAATGCTTAAATTGAGTGACAGTTAAAGGGGCAATTAAAGGGATAATGACAGAACCAAAAGACACACCAAAAGACAAACAATCAGCCCCAAAATCGAGGGCTTTGAATGACCTTCAAACTCGGGTTAGTTTGAAGTAATTTTTAAATGTAAGCTGGGAAATTAGACTGGTAGTTTGATAAACAGAGGCAACATTTTTCCATAGCGTCTTTACAAAAATAAAACCTCTACCAATAAAAACACCCCAACGAGATTAGCTCAGTTGAGGTGTTTTTCACTGCTTTAGCCTTATTGGCTTAGTTCAATTACTCTTGGTATTTCAAGGTACCGTTAGCTTTGATTTCATCGTACCAAAGATTGTGATGCTGGATTGCCCAGTTCTCATCACAATAACCTGAAACCATTGATTCCATACCACCTTCACTTAATGCTGTTGCCATCCAAATGTGTACTATCGTGAATGCAATTAAAATTGCAGCACTAACACCATGAACAAGTAACGCAAGCATTGAAGCTTCTCGCGGTAAATCTAAGCCAGGAAGCACTAACATCATGCCTGATACGCTGATAAATAGACCAAAGAATACTAAGGTCCAAAACCACATCTTTTCACCAGCATTGGCAAAGCCACTGTCTGGATGCTTTCCTTTGAATGGACCAAAGTTGATGTAACCACCGACCACAAGGAACCACTTCAAATCGTACATTTTAATGGTTTGTAGTGGCATCCATTTAACAATACATACCAACCAAGATACGATGAAAACAGGACCTGTCCAATCATGCACAAACTTACTGAAAGCAATGACCCCGGCCCAAATGCTGGCACTCACATAAGGTTGAATAGCAAATTTACCTAATATGATCATCAAACCTGTCAGCATTAAGATTAAACAAGCAATTGCCATAATCCAATGCAGTAAAATATCTGCTTTAGACCATCGTTCAACCATCTTGCCTGAAAAACCTTTGGTTAATTTTGCTGGACCATTGACAAAATAGAACACTAAAAATGCACCAAATACACCTACAAGCGCTAACGCTACTGCAGGGGTAATATAGTCATCCCTAATAATTCTACCTTCATTGCCACCAACATTGATTAATACTCCAGGTTCAATGCCTTGTGCTGTAGTGCGACCAGTTTCACCGCCTTTTACAGCCCGCCATAATTCAGCTGGGTTATCTTTTGCTGCCTGCTGCTTACTTGATTGTTCATCTGCTGCTAAGGTTGTGGTTGAAAAACCCAACCCCATCACCAGAACCAACAGAGCAAACAAGCTACGCAGTGATTTGTTTAACTGTTTGTTTAACATTGTCACTCCTTGCTTGGTTACGGACAAAAGCCCGTAACCTTTTGCTCTGCCTAAACCATATCACCCGTTTTAGGGTCGTAACCCCAAATTGCATCCGGGTTACCACGTTTCGCCATACGTTCGCGGTAAATAGTCGATACGATATCTGCATCACCAGCTAACAATGCTTTGGTTGAACAAAGCTCTGCACACATAGGTAATTTACCTTCAGCAATACGGTTTGCACCATACTTCTGACGCTCGGCTTCTGAATGGTTCTCTTCTGGGCCACCGGCACAGAAAGTACACTTATCCATTTTGCCGCGACTGCCAAATGCTGTCTTTTTCGGGAACTGAGGTGCACCGAAAGGACAAGCATAGAAACAGTAACCACAACCGATACAAGTATCTTTATCATGCAGTACAATGCCGTCGTCGGTTTGATAAAAACAATCCGCCGGACAAACGGCCATACAAGGTGCATCTGTACAGTGCATACATGCAACTGAAATTGATGCTTCGCCTGGTTCACCATCATTGATAGTAACCACGCGACGACGTTGAATACCCCACTCTAGAGCGGAATCGTTTTCGTTCTTACAAGCTGTGACGCAACCGTTACACTCGATGCAGCGTTTTGTGTCACACAAAAATTTCATGACTGCCATAGTGGCTTATCTCCTCATCAAGTTAATTAGGCTTTGCTGATCTGACACAAGCTAGACTTCGTCTCTTGCATCTGAGTCACAACGTCATAACCATAGGTCATTACTGTATTGGCAGCTTCACCAATAACATAAGGAACCGTGCCTTCTGGGTAGTTTTTCTCTAGGCTCTTGCCTTCGAAAACACCAGCGAAGTGGTATGGCATGAAACATTCACCAGCAATGACTCGTGGAGTCACCATTGCTTTAACTGTGATTTTAGCGCCTTCTGGACTGTGAACGAATACGTCATCACCATCACGTAAGCCGCGATCTGCTGCATCAGCAGGGTTAATCTCAATAAACATTTCTTGCTGTAATTCTGCAAGCCATGGATTTGAGCGCGTTTCTTCACCACCACCTTCATACTCAACTAAACGCCCCGTCGTTACTGCTAATGGGAAGTCTTTTGCAAAGTCTTTATCTTGAATAGACTTATACAGAGTAGGAAGACGTGCAACCATACGATCTTCGTAGGTTGGGTACTTAGACACTAAGTCACGACGAGGGGTATATAATGGCTCGCGATGGATTGGAATATCATCAGGGAAGTTCCAAACAATAACACGCGCTTTCGCGTTACCGTAAGGGATACAACCGTGATTAATCGCAACACGTTGGATACCACCAGAAATATCTGTTTTCCAGTTTTTCCCTTCAGCATGAACTTTTTCTTCAGCGGTTAAATCATCCCACCAGCCAAGCTGTTTAAGCATGTCTGCGGTAAATTCAGGATAACCGTCTTGAATTTCACTGCCTTTAGAGTAAGAACCTTCCGCAAGAATGTTGTTACCTTCATGCTCTACACCGTAACGTGCACGGAAGTTACCACCACCATACTTAACTTCACGTCCAGTACGGTACAGAATTTGTGTACCTGGATGTTTGTTTTCTGGTGTGCCCCAACAAGGCCAAGGTAAACCATAAGTCTCACCTTTAGCTGGACCACCTGGTGCTTCTAAGCTTTCAATATCGAAAGTGCCCCAGTTTTCTTGGTGCATTTTCAAACGCTCAGGGCTTTGGCCTGTGTAACCAATAGTCCACATACCTTTGTTGAACTCGCGCGTCATATCTTCGATTAATGGCTCATCGCCATTCACTTTAATATGCTTACAGAATTCAGCTTCGATGCCCCATTTTTTCGCCAGCTTGTACATAATAATGTGGTCAGCTTTTGACTCAAATAAAGGATCGATAACCTGTGTACGCCACTGTAGTGAACGGTTTGAAGCCGATACAGAACCGTAAGTTTCAAACTGTGTCGCTGCTGGCAGTAAATACACACCATCAGTACGTTCGTGCATGACACCTGCCATTGTTGGGAAAGGATCCACAACAACTACTGTGTCCATTTTGTTCAATGCTTCACGCACTTCACGGCCACGAGTTTCAGTGTTAACTGATTGACCCCAGAAGAATGACATACGGATGTTGTCGTTCTGAGCAATCTTAGATTTGTCTTCAAGTACACCATCATGCCAACGTGAACATGGGATACCCGTTGAAGTCATTGGGTCTTGGCCTAAATGTTGAGCTTGGTCGAAACGGCTTTTAACCCAATCGAAATCAAGATCCCATACATTACACCAATGCTTCCAAGAACCCGTTTTCAGGCCGTAGTAACCAGGTAATGTATCGAACAATAAGCCAAAGTCAGTTGCACCTTGAACGTTATCATGACCACGGAAAATGTTAGTACCACCACCTTCAACACCCATGTTACCAAGGGCTAATTGGAGGATACAGTATGCACGAGTGTTCGCATTACCGACGTGATGCTGAGTACCACCCATACACCAAACCACAGTACCAGGCTTAGTCTCTGCGAGTAATTTAGCCACGCGATGCATTTGCTTTTCTGGTACACCAGCAACATTTTCAACTTCCGCAGGGTTCCACTTCTTCACTTCCTCACGGATACGTTCCATACCGTATACACGTTGGTCGATGAAAGTTTGGTCTTCCCAGCCGTTTTCAAAAATGTGCCACAACAAACCATAAATGTAAGGAATATCCGTACCAGGACGAATATGCACGAACTCGTCAGACTTAGCTGCAGTTCGGGTGAAACGAGGGTCGACTACGATAATTTTCGCGCCGCGCTCTTTACCTTCAAGGATGTGTTGCATTGAAACTGGGTGAGCTTCACAAGGGTTCGAACCGATAAACATCATCGCTTTCGATTTACGAATGTCATTAAATGAGTTCGTTTGCGCACCGTAACCCCAAGTGTTTGCAACACCGGCTACAGTGGTAGAGTGACAAATACGTGCAGAGTGGTCGACGTTGTTCGTGCCCCACATTGCCGCTAATTTGCGGTACATATAAGCTTGTTCGTTTGAGAACTTTGCACTACCCATGAAGAACACTGAATCAGGGCCTGACTCTTGACGAATGTCGAGGGCTTTTTGACCTACTTCTTCAATCGCTTGTTCCCAAGAAAGTTTCTTCCACTTTCCGCCTTCCAGCTTCATTGGGTACTTAAGACGTTTCTCACCATGACCGTGCTCACGTAGTGCAGCACCTTTAGCACAGTGACCACCAGCGTTAAATGGGTGATCGAATGCAGGTTCTTGACCTGTCCACACACCATTTTGTACTTCAGCGTAAATACCACAGCCCACTGAACAGTGAGAACAAATAGTACGTTTTACTTCAGTTGGTGCATCATGTGGTACGTCTTTAGCTTCTGCTTTACGCATCATTCCAGCACCAAGCATTGATGCAGCGGCGATACCACCTGTTGCGAATGTTGCTGACTTTAAAAATTGGCGACGATTCAGTCCAAGTGCAGGCTTATCTGCCACTTCAACTGTCTCTGTTTTGCGGGTTAATCGCATCACATATTCTCCTTAAATTACTTACTACGTAACGTGTCGTAGTAACTACGTACATGGCTTGTTTCTCTATAACCATCACTTTTACCCACAACTGGTGTGGCTTCTGGTGAGGCAGCTAGAGCTTGTCCGCTAACAGTAGCAACTGCGCCAGCGGCACTGCCGACAGCCAATGCTTTTAGCATTTGACGACGACCCATGTCGGAAGCTTGCTTCTTCATAGTCTCTCCTTAATAAACGCTTAACATAAAAGGGTAAATACACCCTAGATTGAGTGGGAGTAACCTCCCGTTTCGGTCTATGCCACTGAATTTACATTCAGTGGCATAAATCTTTGTACCAACAACAATGTAGGCTAATTAAGATGCCAATTCATTGGTTGAAGGTTCAATTTTTTCTGCAGATTCTGATGCAGAAGCTTCTGCTTCACTGCCTGGGCAGTTCACAGGGATATCTAAGCTTAATTGCTCAAATTCATTTGCTTCTACTTCAAAAAATGCTTTAGCTAGTAATGCAACTGGAGCGTAAAATGCAGCACTAGGTGTTTTTTCTAATGTGTCACAAAAACGAGCTATCCAGCTGCCAATATGGCGTTGGTAAAACGCTAACTGACGGTAACCGGGTGCTTCTAAAATCAGAGTCCCCATCACTTCACATAATGCAGCAACATGATCTTCAGGCTCTTTCACTTCATCTTCGCGAGCAAAACCCAGTTGCAGTAGGTCTTGACGCAATAAAGCCAAAGGCTTATCCATCAATGAACCTGTCATAAACCAACTTGCATAAGGCAATACTTCACCACGACCAACACCGTAAAAAATGTTGAAGTATTCTTCTTCGAGTTCTTTTTCGGTGTACTGAGTTGCAGCAACTTTCAATGCAGCCCAAGCCGCTGTCATGTCATTTTCTTCTTCAGCATCGATTTCAAGCTCAGCTAAAAACGCTAGCAGTTCAGCACTTGGCTCACGGCGTAATAAGGCTGCTAATATTTGGTAAATATCTGCCCGTAGCTGATCGTTTTCTGAAATTTCTCTAACTAATTCGGTCATATCGGGTCTCTTATCGAAGTTGCTTCTCAGGGTCTTCAAGAATGTCTTCAAACATATCTTTTACGCGGCAATCACCACACATTTTTAACCGCTCAATGTTGGCGTTAAATGCTGAGTGACCTCCAATCATATCAATCATGCGATGAACCATTGATTGTGTAGCAAAAGCGGTTCCGCAACGAATACACTCGAACGGAGCCTCTTCTTTTAACGTTTGGCGCTGCTGACGTGACGCTTGGTCTAAGTTGACTTGCGAAGTAATCGTAATCACATTCTCAGGACAAGAGCTTTCACATAACCCACACTGAACACAGTCTTGTTCAACAAAATGTAGTGCAGGTTTATCACCGCCATCAGTCAATGCTTGAGTAGGGCAAGTCGCCACACAAGACATACATAAAGTACATTTGTCTTGATTAACTTCGACTTTACCGTAAGGCACATTGTGAATAGCAATACAGGTGTCACTTGCTGCAGCTTGTTGATTAAGATGATCAATAGCTGCATATAATGTTTCACGCTTGGTTGTTTGCGTGAAAGCTGCTGGCACAGTTAATGGCCAATCTAAACTTATAGCCAATTTGTCATTAAGTGACGCTAAGGTCTCTGTATCAATTAAACTAATACGTTGCGGCTGACCCATTTCATCTAAAATAGTATTCGCCAGCGACAATTCACCGTTCAACATTTGCGTCAATGTCGGTGCAGTTGCATCTGTATTTAAAATTAATACCTGACGTGCGCCCCAAGCTAACGCTGACATCCAATGATCAATACTGGCAACGGTAATTTCTTCCAGCTCAACCGGAATAATGTCACCGACCAAATCTGCAGTAATTAATTCAGCACCAACGGCACTGTCATGGAATAAGATGACAGGTGCAGCTTGAGCTTGCTCAAGGTAGCGGCTAATTAACTTTTGAATGTAACTATGAAGTGCTTGTGGCGTTGGTAAATCAAATGCGATTGCACCAGTTGGGCAAGCATTGGTACAACTGCCAGCACCATGACAAAGGTATGGATCGATTTCAATTTTCTGCTCGATACTGCTAATCGCATCTGCAGGACAGAAATTCAAACAACGGTTACAGCCATTAACGCCATTACGGTTATGTGCACAGATATCACTGTTCACTTTCACATAGCGTGGCTTATCAAACTCACCAACAAGGTCTGGAATTTGCTCTAATGCATCAGCGAGTTTTTCAGCATCTTGGCCGACGTAAAAGTAACCCGGTGGCAGCATTTCAAGGTTTAAACATGGCTCCATGCTCAAATCTAAAACGATATCAAAATGCGGCTTACGGATGGCGACTAAGCTTAATTCAGCTGCTTTACTGTCTTGTCCGTCACTTTCTACTGTTACTTGGAATTGGCCTAAAAAGCCTTTAACAGAGATAAGTTTGTTGTAATAGCTTTCACTATTCACAGCAGCATTCATTACCGCTTCAAGATGCGCTTCATCTTGGCTAGTAATGGCTTCGTTAGCCAAAATTACGGTATTGGCCATAGTAGACAGTTTGTCTGCAGCTAATCGAGCCAAATCTTCTGGGCCGATGACTAACACATTGCCTTCAGTCGTATAACTGACTGTTGGTGGGATCAAGTTTTGGATCACTTGAGTCTGTGCTAATACCTGCTGGCGAACTTGTTGTAGTTCAAGCGGGGTTTGACTATTGCTCACATTGCGTTCCTGAACAGTTTTCAGCTGCGGGGAATACTTATTACGCTGTTCAATCCATTCATAATCAATGCGTCATCTACTCGCGTTAATTACATCAGCTAAAACAATAAGTAAAACACCTAACACGCCAAAATAGTGGACATAAAATTATTGCGTCGAACTAGACTTTTACTTGGCTTTGAAGCGGTTGTTCCACTTCCTGCGCCAGAATCAGATCATCATTCTGATTAATTAAGTCAGTCTCTGCGACTAATTCACTCTTCTCATTTATACCTTGTGGGGCATCAGCTGCATCACCAACTGTGTCATCTCCCTCACTGGCTAATAACTCTTCATCTTCAGCTGTTTCTTTCTCGTCTTTCATGACGTTTCGGAAAACTTTTTTGGCCAACTCAGCAGAGACTTCTGGGCTCAGTTTGGGTTGGTTGCTGTAATCTAAGGCATACTCAAGTAAGCCATCAATTTCGTTATACTGTGGTTGTTTCCATAACGCTTTTAACGCTGCCGATTTTGCCTCAGGAGAGACATTAGCTCCCATAAACGAAGCAAAACTACCGCCAACTTCGATTTTTTCTGGATCAGGTAAATCTTCAGCTTCAAGTATCTTCTCAGGTTGGTCTGCTTCTGCCGACTCAGCTTGAGCATCATTACTTGGGATTTCTTCGTTATCAGCTTGCGCCTGTAAAGCTTGTGCTTGTTGCTCTTGTTGAGCTAACTCAGCAGCTTCTGCTTCAACTTGTTCGCGACGCTCTGTCCAGCGAGAGAAAAATCCTCTAGGTTTATCGCTCATTAATGACTCCGAAGGTGATCTGTACTTGGGCCTTGATCCTTGCGGCGATTAACGTGTTTACGTCGTTTAGCTGAAATTTCAACTTCTCCATGACGCGTGATAAATGCTTCAACCCAACATGCTAATGCTTCTGGCATCGGCATATTTAACACCGGAGTTTCTGACTCTAAGCAACCGGCAGCGACATTTTGGTCACATGAAATAACGGCAGGAACATAGGTTCCATCCGCTAGCTCATCACACACGATATAAAGCATGGTGTTGTCCATATCTAAATTGATACGGTAACTTCCGCGCTCATCTTTATGTAATTCAAATAACACTAACTTCGCGCCCTCGGGAGCTTCGTGAGTCGCAGGAAGCATTTGATCGACTTCCCACGTCACCGATGGCCACCGACCTATCATTTTCTCAACTTTCTTGAGTGATACGTACATAGGCCAAACATTTTCAGTGTGTTGCATAAAAGCTGTGCCCTTAAAAACATGAATCAACGAGGAATAAACAAAAGAACAATAAATACATAAACTTAATTAACAATTGCGTGACCTTTTCAAATACGAAATATGGCCTTATTCCTCTATATAGTCATTAATCTGCAATAATAGTGCCAAATAAAATCAAAC
The DNA here is from genome assembly GCF_002873615.1 of Shewanella sp. 10N.286.51.B7. Lineage (NCBI taxonomy): Bacteria > Pseudomonadati > Pseudomonadota > Gammaproteobacteria > Alteromonadales > Shewanellaceae > Shewanella > Shewanella sp. 10N.286.51.B7. The sequence goes on along the minus strand of NZ_MCUF01000028.1, from coordinate 40,549 downwards.
CAAAAATTTGACCTAGATCTCTTATTCAACATTAAGAGTAGGACAATTTGTCCATATTGCTAATTTTACTAGGACATAAGGCTACGTTAATTAGCTGTTCCTGATTAACTTTTGTGTTAGATCACGCATTTACAATCTACTTGCTGTTACGGGAACAAAAGTTGCTATGCTGATACGCAGTTACTTTAATCACGATACTCATCTTAAAGCCGATGACGGCAATGGATGACACAGTCAGAGGCCTCAATATCAATGACGCAATCCAATACACGTGCTAAAGCCCCACTGAAACTCGTCAAAACTCAAGCAGAAGTGCCTTTAACCTTGCCAGTTAAAGCCATAAATGAATTAGGCGAGAGCATTGATAAATTTGTCGCCTGCGAGCGACCACTGACGGTTTACTTGAATTGGCAACCCATTGTGACCTTAATGACTTTGGGCGCTAAGCCTGAGTCTCTTGCCCTTGGCTATTTGAAAAACCAGGGGTTTGTGAATGATGCGAATTTACTCGAATCAATTATTGTCGATTGGGATGTCAATTCGGCAGCTATTCTGACGCAAGAACAAACCGCCGATTTAGATGCAAAGCTCTCTGAAAAAACAGTGACCTCAGGTTGTGGACAAGGCACGGTGTATGGCGGTTTCATGCAAGGGTTAGATGATATCAACTTACCGACACCAGAACTCAAGCAATCTACCTTGTATAGCTTGCTAAAAAATATCAACGCTTATAACGAGACCTATAAGAATGCTGGCGCGGTACATGGTTGCGGTATTTGTAAAGACGATACCATTCAGGCCTTTATTGAAGATGTCGGGCGTCACAATGCTGTTGATACTCTAGCGGGTGATATGTGGCTTGAAGGTGAGAACGGCAATGATAAGATCTTTTATACCACCGGTCGTTTAACCAGTGAGATGGTGATTAAGGTTGCCAAGATGGGGATTCCAGTATTGCTTTCTCGTAGTGGTGTAACCCAAATGGGACTTGAATTAGCACAGAAGATGGGCATTACCATTATTGCGCGAGCTAAAGGGCGCCACTTCTTGGTTTACCATGGCGCTGAAAACATTGAATTTGATGCTAATAAAGAGAAATAACATCATTTATTCACGCTGAGTCAGAAGTGTGTTTTAGCAAAAAAGTCTACTAAAAAATGGCTCTAAACAAGGAGCCATTTTTATTGCATATTTCTAAATTTTGCCCATTGAAGCCGCTGCGCATTGGTTAAAAAGCTCCATACCAATACTCGAGTAATCTTATTTCCCTGTTGCATTTCAATGGTTTTGACACTATCTGCTGATAGTTTCTCTAACAAGGCATAACACGGCTTAAGGTTTTCTGATTTAGACACTAACGAACTAAACCACAAGCACTGTGAAGCAAACTGCTGACTTTCAGTAATCATATTGGCTAAAAACTGCTGCTCACCACCTTCACACCATAACTCGGCTTTTTGGCCACCGAAGTTCAAACCACTTACCGCATTATCTGGTTTTTTAGTGGTTAAAGTTCCAGATGCAGCACCTTTAGCTGTCCCCTTCTTTGCTCTGTTAGCAGCTAAATTGGCGTTTTTCTTTGCACTACCTTGGCTTGCCTCTTCGAGAGAGCGATGAAAAGGCGGATTACACAATGTGATATCAAAGCGTTCATTCTCAGCAATGATGCCGCTAAAGATGTGATTGGGGTTATGTTGCTGACGTAAAGAAATCTTTCTTTTAATCGCCTGATTTTTATCAGCAATACTAGCAACATTGGCAATCGATATAGGATCAATATCACTGGCAACAAATTGCCAACCGTATGACTGAATCCCAAGTAATGGGTAAATACCGTTCGCGCCAGTACCAATATCTAACGCAATGACTTTCTGACCTTTCGGCACTTTGCCTTTGTCACTTAATAAGTCCGCAATGTAGTGTAAGTAATCAACTCTACCTGGAACAGGTGGGCATAAAAAGCCTTGGGGAATATCCCAATGCTCAATCTGATAATCAGTTTTTAGGATTGCCGCATTTAATGTTTTAACTGCTTGAGGATCAGAAAAATCGATTGATAAGTTGCCATAAGGATTAGGCTTAACAAAGTGGGACAATTTGGGACACTTTGAAATAAGCTCTTCAAAATCATAACCTTGGTTATGCTTATTACGAGGGTGTAAGGTCTTTGATATCGGTTTAGCGACTTTAACCTTCGACGATTGAGAAGGTTTATTCACCTTTTGAGTTTGCTTGGCACTTTTCGTATCGAGATTAGATTTACGTGCAGTGCCTTTGCTTGATGCTTTGTCTGCTGATGTCGATTGATTTTTATGTTTCATTAATCGTATAAGTACTTAGTAAACAATAAATTAACGACTATTTGTTGCCCAGTTTCTTCTTCTAGAAGCCTATTAACGGTTTCGTAGCACTCACGTCGAATGTCTTCACGGCCCGTTAATGATTTCACTTTGTCTTCCGCTTGGTTACCTAATACCTCAACAATTGCTGAGCGTAACAATGGATCATGATGCTCAATAAGCAAAAGGTGATCAGGATCTTTTACCATCAATTCTACACTGATTTTAACAAAGCCTAACTTCTTACGATTTGAAATGTAATTCGTCACTATGTCAGGTTCAAACCCATAATAAGCAAAGTTTTCTACCGTTTTTTCATCGGCACTATATACATTCATCGATAACATCATTGAAAGTAAAATTGCGTATACATACTTTGCCATAGTTAAACAAACTCCATTATTTATATAAGCTCTGTCGTGATAAACTGCACTCGTTGTGTACATTGTAACGAGTAATGAATGAAAGTGACCAGCCTTAGCTTCCCTTATGGTGAATCAATCCAATGGTTTTCACCTGAGAATTTCAATTCTATGCCAAAAACAGCGCTAAAAGAATGGTTACTTGCCACAGGCAGTTTAACTCAAAAATTAAGAAGCTGTTGCCAACATTTTGAAGTCAAAGTACTTGGGGAGCATCTAACGACCCCGTTAGCTGGCGAATGTCCTCATCAACACCGCGTTTGGGTTCGAGAAGTTTTATTATGCCTCGATGGCGAACCTTGGGTTTTTGCACGGACATTAATCCCCGAAGTATTAACCACTTTTCACCAACATAACTTCAAAGCACTCGGCACTAGACCCTTAGGTGAATTGCTATTTTCAAGTAATGATATTGTCCCAGGAAAAATTGAAGTCGCTGAATTTGAAAGTTGCAGTAAGCTAGCCCAACTGGCCACCAGCTTATCTCAAGAGGTGAACGCGCCTTTATGGGGGCGTCGCCGTTATTTCAATTTAGCTAACCAAGACATTATCGTCAGCGAAATATTCTTACCAGCTGCTGTCGCTAAGATTAATCAGCCTGCTCAAGTCCATAATATATAAACCTCTCAAATAGTTTAACGCTGAATACAAAAAAGGCCGCAATTGCGGCCTAGGTATACATACTTTATTTAAAAGGTTGAGCGCTTATGCAGTGCTTTTCAAATAACTTGAAACACCATCTAAGAACATTTGTACTGAAATCATCACCAATACCATTCCCATCAGTCGCTCAACCGCAGTGAGTCCTTTTTCGCCCAATAGTCGGGTGAATACTTTATAAAATAGTAAAATCACCGCACTCACGCCCCAAGCGGCAAGCAACGCAATAGTCCAGTCAGTCATTCGGGAGCTATCACTATGGGCAAGTAGAATTAATGCCGCCAATACAGAAGGGCCAGCCATTAGTGGGATTGCCATTGGTACAATAAAAGGCTCTTCGCCTGCAGCAAGTCCGACGACTCCGCCCGGCTGCGGAAATATCATTTTAATCGCAATTAAAAATAAAATAATACCGCCAGCAATACTCACCGACTCTTGGCGTAAATTGAGGAAATTAAGTATCGCTTCGCCAGCAAATAAAAACAGCAGCATGATGGCTAACGCAATCAACAACTCACGAATAAGCACGCGACGACGTTTTTTAGGTTCGATATGTCGCAAAATTGAGGCGAAAATCGGTAAATTCCCTAAAGGATCCATGATCAAAAATAGCATCACAGCAGCTGAAAATATGTCCATTACAAATATTCTATTATTAATTAACAAAGAAGCGCCATTGTATACTTAATGAGGCTGTTTTGGAGGTATGAACAGTAAGATTTGTTTATATTTGTCGGTTTTCGTGGATGTTTACCGTGTAAATTCTAAAGATGATGAATAATCAAGCTAAGCAAGTATTAAGTTAAATGAAATACTAGGATATACTTGATTGTTTTTTTCGTCTCTTTGATTCTTTTGGATTCCATGCTCTATCTTGTCGCTAGTTGTATTGCACTTTTATTCGGACCACTTTTTTATCGCTACTTCTCATCGGGAAGTGGGCTACAAAAAGGCTTGGACGGATTTATCTTCGTCTCTTTAGGCGGGCTAGTGCTTATTCATATTTTGCCTGAACTGCTCGAGCACGGCGGGATCCTCACATTATTATTTGTCGTGCTTGGCCTTTGGGGGCCTACAGCAAGCGAACGACTATTTCATCGATATTCTGAAATCACTCATAACGTCACCTTGACCCTAGGGATTGGTGGTTTATTGCTGCATACCATTACTGATGGCGGTGCAATGGTACTGGCTCAGCAGGAAGGTAATTCAACTTTACTTGCTCTTGGAGTCATCATGCATCGACTGCCTGTTGGTGTGGCTATTTGGTGGTTGTTAAAGCCGCAAGTAGGCACAAAGTGGGCTAGTGCAGTGCTTGTGGCAATGATGGCATTAACCTCTGTGGGTTATTTTGCCGGTGAGCAACTACTACAGCATTTAAGCATCGACAATACTGTTTACCTCCAAGCATTTGTTACTGGTTCTATTTTGCATGTGGTGCTACATCAACCCCATGGCAATCAAAATGATGATGTCCAGGGTCGTTACCAATATCAAGCGGGTATTGGCAGCTTACTGGGTGTTGGATTACTAGCATTGTTATTACTTGTTGATACAGGTGGTCATAACCACCATAGCCACGGCTCAGATCAATTTATGACTTGGTTACTCACAATCTCACCGATTCTGATTCTAAGCTATTTGATCGCAACGGCACGATTTAAAGCGGGTTTATCGCCTTTAAACGAAGGGTTAGCTAGTCGCTGGCTACAACGTTTAGCGGGCCCTGAAGCATTGATAATTACCCTATTATTACTCGGTCCATGGTTTGCAATATATCAAGCCATTGGCTTATTGGTTATTGGTACATTACTGAGTTTAGGTAACGTTGAGCTTACTGATCCCCATGAAAACCTACCGCAATCAGCATGGCGTTTTGGTTTTGCACACTTGGTAGATAGAAGTGCCCCTTGGATTGCTTTAAGCCTTATTTTGGCGAATTTAATTGGTCACCCTTCGATACACCTTGAGCACCCAGCGCTGCAAGTATTGATTCTGCTGGCGGTATTTTTACCAATGCGTTTCTGTAATCTAGGTGCTGCGGTATTAGCCCTTTCACTAGCCTATAGCGGCTGGAGTAATGTGGCTGTTGCGTTTGCCTTAATCGCTGCGCCTGTACTCAGTATTAGTCAGCTTAAACTGATGAGTTGGGGAATGCGCGCCGCTTTATCGACAGTGTTAGTTGTAGCTTTGTTATTTGCACATCACTATCTTGTCGATTGGCACCAATTATTAACCTTGCCAGATAGCATCAACATTACTGCTGCTGTGGTAGTAGGGTTAATCTTTAGCGCCAGCTTATTGCGTTTAGGCCCAAGAAAATTCCTCAGTCGTTTGCTGATTAAGTTTAACAGCCACAGTCATGATCACAGTCATAAAGACGGCCATGAGCACAATCACGGTCATCATCACTAAACTTATGCCATACTCAGTCTCAGCTTATTCTAACCAAGCATTGTCGTAGCGCTTGCTGCGACAATCGCGCAGCAGGATATAACGGTAACGTCTTAATTTAATCCGTTTAATTCACCCATACTGCTTTACTAATGCTTCACCTGTAAATTTTAGGTTATGATGTTTTATCATCTTCTTTAGGTAGAGCTTATGTGCATTTTATTTATCGCTGTCGACATGCATCCCAAATGGCCTTTGATTGTTTGTGCTAATCGCGATGAGTTTCATCACCGCCCTACTGAACCTGCTCACTTTTGGCCAATTGCTGCCAGTTCAACTAACCAAGCCACATCCTCAGCCGCTCAAATCCTAGCAGGCAAAGACTTACAAGCAGGTGGCACTTGGCTAGGCGTCAATAAACTCGGGCAATTTTCAGCCTTAACCAATATACGCCTCCAATCTGAACATGAAGGCATGCGTAGTCGTGGCGAGTTAGTGCTTAAAGCCCTATCGGGTGACGGCTTATTGAATCAACAATGGTTGCATCAGCATAGTGACAACTACAGCCCATTTAATCTGGTTTATCAGCAAGATAACCAGCTATGGTGTTTTAATAGCGCTACAGCGGAAAATTTACCATTGAGCAAAGGATTTCATGCGGTCAGTAATGGCGCGTTAGACGATGTTTGGCCGAAAATGGCTAAAGGGCAACAGGCGTTAGAGCAACATGTATTGAGCCATGACGAGCCAGATATAGCACAAATGCTATCATTCATGCGCGATGAATCTGAGGCAGATGACACCGGTTTGCCAAACACTGGTATTGATCTTGAGTGGGAAAGATTACTTTCAGCGATATTTATTAAGCACCCAGAATATGGCACTCGTTCCACCAGCGTGGTGATGCAGGACAGTAAAGGTAATATTGAATTTACCGAAGTACGTTACGACGGTAAATCCAGAAATCTAGGGCAACAACGATTCAGTATAAGCACTGAATAGCTTGCCCATTTTGATAAAATAAACCGCTAGTCTGATGAATGATCATGAGTAATAACCCACTTATCATCAATACGTTCAATCAATAAGGTAAACACACCACTTGGTTTGTCCTTAGCGCGTTCTAATGTCCAGCGCCCAACGACGAGTGCCGCATAGTTACTGAGCATTTTAATTTCTCGCACTTTAAAGTTGAGCTTGCCCATTCTGGCAGAGGTTGGATAGCTACGCTTGTAACTGGCTAATATTGAATCCCAGCCATAGTTGTACTTACCATTAGACACAAAACGCAGCTTGTCGCTTTTCCAGTAACCTTGCATGTAAGCGTCAATATCACCGCTATTCCAGGCTTTTTCTTGGTTAGAAATAACAGAGCGAATGCGATCCGTCGGAATTGCACTGTCTGAATTCACTTCATCTAAAGAAATAGGTGCAGCATCTTCTGGGTTTATATCAACAGCAGCAACGGGGGTTACTGGTGTAAAAGCTTCAGGCTGCTTTGGCTTGTCATCATTATCAGCCACATTAGCCGGTTCATCAGGTATCACTTCACTGATGTCTGTAACAGCGTCTTCTACAGCAGTTTTTGTCTCAGCAATATCTACAGCTTTAATTGAGCCCACTTGCACTTTTTCAGTGGTTGTTGGCTTTAATGGTACTGATTTGAGAACTTGCTCAGTCGATGTTTCAGTAACCGTGTCAGCTTCTGCTACTGTTTGAACTGCCGTGTTATTTTCTGCAGCCGGTAAGGTGTCCATCGAGACTTTTTCAGTCGCGATACTCACCATTGAAAACAGCACACAAAAAACGCTGCTACTGATTATTGTAAGGTGCTTCACACACTCTCCTCGCTGATTGGATATGCTTGATTTCTCCAGAAGAAAAAAAGAATTAGTCCTTTTGTATTACGACAATGAATACGATAGGTTAGTTAACTATCACAGCATTGACGCTTAAAATGGGTTTGTAATCTGGCATTTTACCGACTCAATCGACACTGTAATCAGGCCGGTATTGTTTGGTAAACAAATCATAACCCAAATAATATTCGTAAAATATTTCATTATCTTATCGTTAGATTCTAGCGTATCAGATACAAATAAACTGGAAAATAGTCCATGTTTCGCAAAATTAGTTTATCGCTACTCACAATATGTGGTTGGCAGTTTGAGGGGAGCGCGCCTCATGATGGCCAGTTCATTATGGTCGTTGGCCCGCATACCAGTAATTGGGATTTTATTATCGGAATCATTGCGCGATCTGCGCTGGGGATAAACATCCATTTCTTAGGTAAACACCAATTGTTTATTCCACCTTGGGGCTGGTTCTTCAAATGGCTCGGTGGCAGCCCTGTTGATCGCCGTAAGAATAACAACATGGTCGATGCAGCAGTGCAGCATTTTGAAGCCGATAATCAATACAAACTAGCATTAGCCCCTGAAGGAACACGCAGTGCGGTTACCCGTTGGAAAACAGGATTTTACCATATTGCGGTAAAAGCGAAGGTGCCCATTATTACTGTGGGACTGGACTTTTCACGTAAATCGATAGTGCTCAATAAGCCAATGGATACCAGTGATGATATGTCAGCGGACATGAATCAGATACTGGATTTTTTTCGCGGTATAACGGGACATCACCCTAAGGTGATCCCTGATTATCAGCCTTCAAAAACACAAAAGCCGAACTAGACAAGGTTAATTCGGCTTTTGTTTCTGTCACTTTAATCAAACAGCTAATAACTAAAGTGCTAATGCACTTTAGTGTCAGGTTTAATACTGCGAATATCGTTACCCGTTGGGTTTTGAAATGCTTTTAAACCAAACTCAGGCAGGATGGCAAAGATATGGTCAAAGATATCAGCTTGGATCCCTTCATAAAATGCCCAACGTGTATCGTTAGTGAAGACATACAATTCAATAGGTAAACCTTCAGTGGTTGGCGCAAGCTGGCGCACCATTAAAGTCATGTCTTTATGAAGCTTATTATTATGGCGAAGATACGCATCTAAGTAAGCTCTAAAGGTGCCTACATTCGTTAAGCGACGACCATTCACTGGCATATCAAAATCATTAACCTGCTCATTTGAGTGATTGATTTCTGATACGACTTTAGGAAAGTAATCTTTGAGGTAATTCACTTTTGATAATCGTTCTATTTCTTGTTCAGATAAAAAATGAATACTATTCACATCAAGATTAATTGCGCGCTTGATACGACGACCACCTTTTTCAGACATGCCACGCCAGTTTTTAAATGCATCTGATACCAACGCATAAGCTGGGATCATCGTAATGGTATTATCCCAATTACGTACTTTTACGGTATTCAGCGACACCTCATCTACTGCGCCATCTGCGCCGTATTTATCCATTTGGATCCAATCGCCTTTACTCACCATGCGGTTGGCCGCAAGCTGAATACCCGCAACAAAGCCTAGAATCGTATCTCTAAACACCAACATGACTAAACCCGTCGCCACACCTAAACCACTTAAGAAATAGACGGGTGACTGATCAGCAAGCACTGAAACCGAAATAATGACGCCAATGAAAAATAAGAACAGTTTAAACAGCTGCACAAAACTTTTTACAGGCAAGCGACGGCTAATAAGCTTTACATCGGCAATTTCATTTAAGGCATCAAGACCTGCATAAATCGCACGAATAATAAAAATTACCACCAGTACGCTTAAACCGCGATCAAGTATGACACCTAATAAATCCTGATGGGTCAACACGATAGGTACGAATAGGTCGAGGATAAATGCAGGTACTAACAAGGCTAACTTTTCAAGCACGCCATAGCGCATGAAGATGTCATCCCAGGTCACTGCAGATTTGCGAATAACAGCATTAACCGCCTTAACAAAGACTTTTTTAGTAATGTAGTAAGCAATCGTTGCGACTAAAAAGCTGACAAACAATAGAATTGATGTCGCCACGCTATCGGAAGGCTGACTATTCACCCCTGCTTCCAGTAACCACTGGGCAATATCTGCGCGTAACTCGTTATCCACTACTTTCATTCCTTAATGACCAAAAAATCATTGGCTAACATATCATATTTCTGCTTTGAAACGATGGCAATCAAATATATGACAAAACATCAGTAAGCTTTCCACTGACATAAAACAAATTGTTAACACTAATGGCCTATTCAACGATATCGGCCGCAAAAATACGGGCAAATATTGACCTCTGATTGGCAAACCCTAACAATAGCGCCATCCAATCAGGTAGAGGTATTCATGAAAAAAATCTGGCTTGCCATTACATTCTCTATTAGCTTAGTTGCTTTTAGCCAACAAGCTCAAGCAAACACGACAGAAGAAGGTCAACAATACACTCCGTCAGTAGCCTTGCTGGTAGATTATGTTGATAGCCGTGGTGATATGTTTGGTGTCACGATTGCTGCAAAACATTTCGACCCAGATTATGCCGATTGGGGCTATTACATTGGTTATGCTTGGGGCGATAAATACGATCTTGATGTGCCTGAGCCTGGCGAAGGTTATGCTAAAGAATACATGTGGCGCTTCGGTCTAAGTTACAGCCTAACCCAAGACTTAAGTGTCTATGGTGGCGCAACAGCCTACATTTATGAAGAAAACACCACTGATAATATTGTGCCTTTCATTGTCGGCGGTGAGCCTGTGTGGGAACGCAGCCGCAACAAAGAATGGGGAGCTGAGTTTGGCGTGAGATATAACGTCACCAAAGGCTTTGTTATTGGTGCTGGTTACGATACGAGTGCTGATGCTGCCATTTTCTCTATTGGTGTAACCATGTAAGCAGATTGAGACTTGATGATCTGCAAGCAATGTTAAACATAAAAAAGGACCCTAAGGTCCTTTTTTAATGCTTGATTCTTCGCTTTGAACGATAAGCGAAAAATTAAAAGCTCGCTAACATTCCAGCAGGTAAATAGCGATTAAAGCTCGCGGTATAAAGTAAGTCTGTCGCGTTCTCAATGTCAGGTGCAAAGAAGCGATCTTTATCATAATAAGCCACCACTTCACGTAACTCAGCTTTAGCACTAGCAACCGCATCACTTGGCGCTAATGGCTTACGGAAATCCAGCCCCTGTGCAGCAGCAAGTAGCTCAACCGCTAACACACCTCGGGTATTTTCCGACATATCGCGTAAACGGCGCGCTGCAAACGTGGCCATCGAAACATGGTCTTCTTGGTTTGCTGAAGTCGGTAAGCTGTCTACTGAAGCTGGGTGAGCATAAGTTTTGTTTTCAGATGCCAATGCAGCCGCTGTCACTTGCGCAATCATAAACCCTGAGTTAACCCCGCCATTTTCCACTAAAAAGGGTGGCAGTTTAGATAAACTAGAATCGATTAATAGCGCAATGCGGCGCTCAGCAATTGAGCCTAACTCAGCAATCGCAATCGCTAAATTATCTGCCGCCATTGCCACTGGCTCAGCATGGAAATTACCACCTGAAATAATATCACCAGTGTCTTGGAAGACTAATGGGTTATCCGTCACGCCATTTGATTCGACACCTAATACCTCAGCAGCATGGCGAATTTGAGTTAAACACGCACCTAATACCTGTGGCTGACAACGCAATGAATAAGGATCTTGTACCTTTTCACAATCCACGTGACTGGCACTGATTTCAGATTCATCACCCAATAAGTTACGGAAAATCGCGGCAGAATCAATCTGACCTTTTTGACCTCGTGCCGCATGAATACGTGCATCAAACGGACTACGACTGCCCATTGCCGCTTCAACACTCATTGCACCAATGACCGAACTCGCCGCAAATAAGTCTTCTGCATGAAATAAACCTTCAAGGGCTAAAGCTGTTGACGCTTGCGTGCCATTCAATAATGCTAAGCCTTCTTTGGCCGCTAATTCAATCGGCTCAAGACCTGCAATTTCCAGTCCTTCTGCTGCAGTGATAATTTGCCCTTGATAGCTCATTTCACCTTCGCCCAATAACGGCAAACACATGTGTGACAGGGGCGCTAAATCACCAGATGCACCCACTGAGCCCTTTTCAGGAATACACGGATAAACTCCTGCATTTACCAATTGAATAAGGAAGTTAATCACCTCTATGCGAATACCTGAAAAACCACGGCTTAACGAGTTAATTTTTAACACCATCATTAATCGTACGGTTGCATCTTGCATGTATTGGCCAATGCCCGCGGCATGGGACAATACAATTGAGCGCTGCAGCAGCTGTAAATCTTCAGGCGCAATTTTGGTGTTCGCCAATAAGCCGAAACCGGTATTAATACCATACACTGTGCGGCCTTCATCAAGTACTTGCTGCACTAAACCTGCACTCGTATTAATATCAGCTTTCGCTTCTTCAGCGAGTGTTACATGGACAGCACTGCGGCTAATTTTACGCAGCTGGGCTAATGATAACGTGCCAGGACTCAGCAATAATCTATGTTGTGTTGCAGTCATTACTTGACTCCTTGCATCGGTAAATCAAGACCTTGCTCTTCAGCGCAGTCAATCGCAATATCGTATCCAGCATCAGCATGGCGCATGACACCAGTGGCAGGATCATTCCATAAAACTCGACCTAAACGCTCAGCTGCATCATCGCTACCATCAGCCACAATCACCACACCAGAATGCTGACTAAAGCCCATACCAACACCACCGCCATGATGTAACGACACCCATGTCGCGCCACTTGCCGTATTTAATAACGCATTCATTAATGGCCAATCAGACACTGCATCTGAACCATCAAGCATAGATTCAGTTTCACGGTTTGGACTGGCAACAGAGCCAGAATCTAAATGGTCACGACCAATCACGATCGGCGCCGATAGTTCGCCATTCTTGACCATTTCGTTAAATGCTAACGCTAAACGAGCACGGTCTTTCAGTCCGACCCAACAAATACGAGCAGGTAAGCCTTGGAACTCAATACGTTCGCGGGCCATATCAAGCCAATTATGTAAATGCGGGTTATCAGGAATAAGCTCTTTTACCTTGGCATCAGTTTTATAAATATCTTCTGGGTCACCCGATAATGCTACCCAGCGGAAAGGACCAATTCCTTCACAGAATAATGGACGCACGTAAGCAGGAACAAAGCCAGGGAAATCAAACGCGTTTTCTACGCCTTCCTCAAGAGCCATCTGACGAATGTTATTGCCGTAATCGGTTGTTGCCGCACCTGCTGCTTGCAGCGCTAACATGGCTTTGACTTGTACCGCCATTGATTGCTTCGCTGCTTTAACCACTGCCGCTTCATCTTTTAGACGCATTTCAGCAGCTTGGGCTAACGTCCAACCTTGAGGTAAATAGCCGTTTAACGGATCGTGTGCCGAAGTTTGATCGGTTACTACATCAGGCGTTACACCACGCTCAACTAACTCAGCAAAAATATCCGCAGCATTACCCAGTAATCCGACAGAGACAGGAGTACCTGATGCATTCGCTTGCTCAATCATGGCTAATGCTTCATCCAGTGAAGTGGCTTTTTTGTCGACATAACGAGTACGTAAGCGAAAATCGATGCGGGTTTCGTCGACTTCACATGCCAGTACTGAGTAACCAGCCATAGTGCCAGCAAGAGGCTGTGCACCACCCATGCCACCAAGGCCGCCTGTTAAAATCCACTTACCTGCAGCACTGCCTTCAAAATGTTGTTTTGCCATGGCAACGAAAGTTTCGTAAGTACCCTGAACAATGCCTTGGGTACCAATATAAATCCATGAACCTGCGGTCATTTGGCCATACATGGCCAGGCCTTTTTTATCGAGCTCATTAAAATGTTCCCAGTTAGCCCAATGCGGCACTAGGTTTGAGTTTGCGATAATCACGCGCGGGGCATTGCTATGGGTTTTAAACACGCCAACTGGTTTACCTGACTGCACTAATAAGGTTTCATCGTCTTCAAGACGTTGAAGCACTTCAATGATCTTGTCATAACACTGCCAATCACGAGCTGCGCGGCCGATACCACCGTATACGACTAAGTCTTCAGGGCGCTCGGCGACATCAGGATGAAGGTTATTCATTAACATGCGCATGGCAGCTTCTGTTAGCCAGCTTTTACATGCGAGCGTAGTGCCATGAGGCGCAATAATATTGCGACTAGGGTCGTGTCTGTTATTCATTGTACTTCCTTCAATTATCTTCAATCGTTTCGCACTGACTGCGCTAACGATTTGGCTTTATTATTAATTTACTGACTAAAAGTTAAATGACCACCTAGGCTAAATTTGCTACCTGGATGGGTTAAACGGGCAAAACTCACCACACCTTTACGAGACCAGGTGCGACGTATAATTTGTAAACAAGGTTCAGCTGCAGTAATGGCAAGCAGCTGCTGGGTTTGCTCATTGGCAATCACGGCTTCTACGGTATGACGAGCCTCAGTTAAAGGCGCAACTCGAGATAAATACTCATGGGGCGTCAGTTGATTAAAATCTTGCTGTAAATAATCAGGGATCATTTGTGGGTTCACATAACGCTCTTCTACCTGCAGGGGTTGCTCTTGTTCGCAATGCACCAACACAGAATAAAACACAGGGCTACCTTCTTCTAAGCCCAGCGAGATCGCCACCGCACCTTCTGCGCGAACTTGCGACAAGGCTAACTGTTTAACGCTATAGCCATGGCCGCGCTCTTTAATTTCATCGGCAATATTACGAATATTCAGCAGCGATGATTGAGACTTCAGCCCAGCGACAAAGGTACCTAGACCTTGGCTTCTTTCTAACACACCGGATGCAACTAACTCAGTTAATGCTCTGCGGGCGGTCATACGGCTACAGTCCATTAATTCAGTTAACTGGTTTTCTGATGGCACTCGATCATTTTCTTTCCATTCGCCCGACTCAATATGGGCTAAAATGTGCTGCTTGATTTGCTCAAATTTTGCTAATGCCATCGTGTTATCCAATCTGGTTATCAGGTCAATCGTGGTTATTAGGTCTATTGTCATCAGGGCTTTATTGCTGCAAACAACACCGATATCATGGAATAATGGGTGATGAAAGCCACTTAATGGCTAAAAACTCAGCACCAACCTTACCTTGTATATACAAGTAAAAACAAGTATTGTTTTGCTATTATTCTTTCAATTTATTGCTAATGCTGGAGTTGCCATGTCGTGGGATCATGTTTGGATAGACGTTAATTTAGCTACAATGGATCCAAACAATTCAGCCGCTTACGGTGCCATTACCGATGCCGCTATTGCAGTTAAAGATGGCAAAATTGCATGGCTTGGGCCTCGAAAAGAATTGCCTGATTTCGATGTGTTTTCGATGCCGGTATACCGCGGCAGAGGCGGATGGATAACCCCAGGTCTTATTGATGCTCACACCCACTTAGTGTTTGCTGGTAGTCGCGCCAATGAATTTGAAATGCGCCTTGAAGGGGCAAGTTATGAAGATATCGCCCGCGCTGGCGGCGGCATCATATCAACGGTTAACGCTTGTCGAAAAGCTGAAGAAGCAGAGTTATTCGAGCTTGGCCGTCAACGCTTAAATGCCCTAGCCAAAGAAGGTGTTACGACCGTTGAAATCAAATCAGGTTATGGCCTAGATACTGAAACCGAGGTCAAACTGCTAAAAGTGGCTCGCGAGCTTGGCCGTAATCATCATGTAGATGTCAAAACCACTTTCCTTGGCGCTCATGCAATTCCACCAGAGTACAAAGACGATGTTGAGGGCTATGTGGATTTGGTCGTCAATGACATGCTGCCAAAGGTTATTGAGCAAGGTCTTGCTGATGCTGCAGACGTATTTTGTGAGAATATTGCCTTTAATTTAGCCCAAACAGAAAAAGTACTTACCGCAGCTCAACAAGCTGGACTGGATATCAAACTCCATGCTGAGCAGTTATCCAATATGGGCGGCTCTGCGTTAGCCGCTAAGCTTGGCGCTAAATCTGTCGATCACATCGAATACCTTGATGAAGACGGAGTTAAAGCACTCGCGGCCAGTGGCACTTGTGCCACATTACTGCCTGGTGCCTATTACTTCTTACGTGAAACTCAGATGCCACCGATTGAGTTGCTGCGCAAACATCAAGTGCCTATTGTGGTGGCCAGTGACTTTAACCCAGGTTCATCACCAATTTGCTCAACTCTATTAATGCTTAATATGGCCTGTACACTGTTTAGGTTAACCCCTGAAGAAGCACTCAAAGGTATTACCGCAAACGCAGCAAAAGCGCTGGGAATAGAAGAAAAGGTCGGTGTTTTAGCCCAAGGCATGCAGGCTGACTTTTGCTTGTGGGATATCACTACCCCTGCGCAACTTGCTTACTCATACGGCGTTAACCCATGCAAAGATGTGGTTAAAAATGGCGTGTTAGTTCATCAATAATGCGAACCGAGCCTAATTTCAACACAAAAAAGCCGACAAACTTTTTTACTTAGTTATGTCGGCATAATTTGCGATTCTAATGACTAAAGCTGTCGATTGAAAAAACAGCCTTTATTCAAGTTCACTCACTGGAAGCCAGTTCACCTTCACACCCGCTTGCAAGAACATATCTTGGCTGACTTTAATTTTGTCACCCCAACGAGAAAGAAAATCTTCACTTTGCTCAGGGCAATAAACACCAGTGATCCCAGTTTGAATAATTTTTGCAGCGCAATTAGGACAAGGAAAATGCGTCACCCAGATATCACAGTCACCTAAATCACGCTTGGCGAACAAAATGGCATTTTCTTCTGCATGTAATGTTTTCAGTAATTTCATTTCACGGTCATCGGTTTCAGCACTATCAGAAATCCCGTGTGGATAACCGTTAAAACCGACTGAAACAATACGGTTATGCTTAGTGATCACCGCGCCAACTTGCGTTGATGGATCTTTACTCCATGATCCAACTAGCTCAGCCATCTGAAAAAATCGTTTTGCCCATTTTGAAATCATAGTGACAGCCTCAAAAGTTGAAATAAAACACCTGTTATGTGTCTATTCATAATACCTAAACTTCACCGTATTGGCAGCTAAATACATGGAATATCATTGATTTGAAGATAACTGCTATTCTAGACACCAATTTGACTAGCCATCAGACCCAATAAAGCTTAGGATCTTGAACAAGCAAATTTAAGGATTGGAGTACGTAGACACTATGGGTATTAGAGCGATTATCGTAGATACAGCTGGCACCACGACTGATCTAGATTTTATTCACGATGTACTATTTCCTTATTCAAAAAAAGCCATGGGCGACTTTCTGAATAAGAATCAGCACAACCCATTGGTTGAATACTGTATTAGTGACGTACGCGACCTTGCACTAGAACAAGACGCCTCTGTTGAACGCGTCACAGAAATCCTTGCGCAATGGATTGATGAAGACCGCAAAGCAACGCCACTTAAAACCCTTCAAGGTCTTATTTGGAAACAAGGTTATGCATCTGGCGAGTTCACCGGTCATATCTACCCAGATTTCATCGACGCTATCCCACGATTTGAAGCCGCTAACATGCGAATCTATAGCTTCTCGTCTGGCTCTGCTGAAGCACAAAAAATGCTTTTCAGCCATAGTGATGCGGGTGATTTAACCCCTAAATTTAGTGGTCATTTCGATACGCGTACGGGTAACAAATTAGATAAGCAAGCTTACTGTAATATCTTAAACACCATCAGCTTAAGCCCTAAACAAGTGCTATTCGTTTCTGATGTTGTTGAAGAATTAAAAGCGGCAGAAGCGGCAGGATTACATACTCGCCAAATGGTACGTTTTGATAATCAAAAAACCGCTAAATTTGCGCAAATCAGTGACTTCTCAGGATTAGATATCGACGCATAAAGATGTCTGTCATAATATAAAAAACGGCCTCTGTGGCCGTTTTTTATTGCCTGTTGTAACGTCGGCAGTGACATCTAGAACTAGAACTAAATCTAGAACTAAAACTAGAGTGACGCTTTAACACAGCTAAATATCCTCATTAAACAGTAGCACCACACTGCCACCACTTAGGGCACTATCAATATTGACCGTGACGCCAATTCCTACATTGGTCAGCCAAGATGACAATGAAGGGGTTTCAACTATCCAGCCTAGACCGGTTTCGTAATAGTGATTTGTGTTCATTGTTGCCACTGCATCACCCGTTAAATCTATGCGTTTGAATAAAAAACGCATTTCATTGCGCAGGTTCATCATTGGCGGAAGTGCGTAATGAAAAATAAAAGCATTACTGAAACGACCGACATTAGGCGAGCCATCTTGCTGGGGAGAATCGGTGTCAAACAGTTGCCCAAAAGCATAGTTATAACGGCTGATGAATTGCCACTTATTACCCCACAGCGTATCTTGATAATGCAACTCAATGGTAGGGTCGAGCATCCAAGCTGCATATGAGGTATTAAACAAGCTGCCATCTAACTCATCTTGAAAATCACCAAAATCGCTGCGATAGTCAAAGTCATTTTCATAGCGAATCAAATGCGCACCCACGGCTAATTGTAACCACCATTTGTCTGATAGCAGATACTTCCAGCGCTGCTCAGCAAACAGTAAATAACTTTTCTCATTAAGTTTATCAACCAGTGTTATATCGTCTGATAGCTGTAATGATTGCTTAGAATTGATATAAGAAAATTTTGCAAATGTCGCTCGCTGCCATTCATCTTCTTTACCCTGCCAGTCACTTTCCCAGGGGATCGAATAGACGCTAAGCTCTTTTCTACGCTGTATTGAAGTCTCTGATCCTGCATCGAATCGGTCAAGACTGACAATATTGTTAGGGTCAAAATTGACTACGCCCAGTGAGATTAAACTTGCATCAGATAACACGATAGCTGAAGCAATATTACCTTTAGCAATATCGCTGATACTTTGTTCAATTACAGGTGCCGACATTGAAGCCTTTGCCAGCAACATAGATAAGCCGATAAAGATGCTATTACGGATCATGACTCCTCTTTAGCAGGAAAAGCCGGTGACACGCATGCTTTCACATCAAATGAATACCCATATCGGCTTTCATCTTTTGCCGTGGGCAATACTTGTAAGATCTCATAGTCATTGAGTTCAACCACTTTACTATTGGGTTCAGATTCACAACGAGAATACTGGTTACCCTCAAAATAATAGATAAAATTGGCAATCGTCATTCTTACCATCAAGCGATAACTCTCTCGAATAATATCGTAACGTCGCTCAGCCGCTTCATCCGCCCCCACATCCAAACGTGTAACCTCGTTTTGTTGTACTTGTTTAATAGATTGTTGAACGGCATCCTCAATCACCTTTTGAGTACTCGCGGCGATATCTGGAGGAGTCACTTCGCTAACACTCGAAGTCACAGGTTCAGGCGCTGGCATTGACTCAGTAGAGCTAAGGTTTTCTAAGTTCACAACAGCTAAAATTGTCTCAGTCTCTGCCTTAGGTTCTGCCTCAGTCTTAGTCTCTGCATTAGCTTCGGCAATTTTCGCACCGACGGCTGAGAGCTTCTGCAAACTAGCTTCAATATCTTCAGTTTTTTCACCCGTTTCCTCTTCTAACAATTTGATCATTTTGGCTCTGGGATCACTGGTTTCAAAGGTGTTCTCAATATCACTTAATAAATACAGGTTAGCTAACACCACGTAAGCCAATATCATTCGCAGCAATATAGTGCGTTTTCGGTAATGCTCACTATTAGTAAAACGTATTGATTTAACGCCAAGCAAGTTAAGTAGTGGCATCAATACAAAGTAAATTGGGATGACGGCTTGCAGCAACATTAAAGCCACTCCGCTAACCAGTACGAACCATACCGGCATATAAAGCAGAATAACGAGATTGTGGGTATAGGTTAAATGATCTGCATCAACGCCTGAAACTTCATTAACTACAGAGGCTGCCCACACCAACGAAAAGTTAGCAATAATGGCGTAAAACAACAGCAGAAATGCTTTACCCGCTAAGCTATGCCAAGTTTTAGTAAACAATGGCCAAAACTCAATCATCATTGCAATCATGGCAATGATCCCCACCATCGTCACTCCATCAGTGGTAAACATCAAAAGAAAGGCGATGAAATACAACTTTTGCGCCACGGTCAGCTTACCGATGATGGTCTTAATATAACTGAGTATCACTCGAGGCAAGGCCGATACACTCTCAACGGGGCGATAAAGTAACTGCTGTAATCGTGGGTAGTTAAAAGAGTTCAAACGACGCATTCCATAGCAAATAGTGGTTTAACATTATCAAAACATATTGCCCAATTGATAGCAAAGCATTCCATGCTTGTTGAACTAGGTTTTGCCTGTTAACCTGAATAAAAATCAAACAAGCGTTTAACTTTATTAGGGAGCAAGATTTATATGGACCAGTTTATTCAGCAGCATGCGATTATTACCGAAATTCCAGTGGCATGGGGTGAAATGGACGCACTCAATCACGTCAATAATGTGGTGTATTTTCGCTACTTTGAAACCGCTCGGATCGATTTTTTTAGCCAGATAAACATGATGGCCGATCTTAAAGAAACCGCTGTAGGCCCTGTGTTAAGTGAAACCCACGCGCGCTATAAACGACCAGTGACGTTCCCTGATACATTATTAGTCAGCGTCAATATTAGTGACGTAAAAGAAGACCGCTTTATCATGCATTACCGAATTTTCAGTAAAGCCCAACAAGCTGTTACGACCTCAGGCACCGCCAATGTGGTGATGTTTAATTTTAAGACAGGCCAAAAAGCCAAGCTAACACCTGAACTACTCGCAGCGCTGGAACAGCATAAAGTAGCCGAATAGCCACTCAAAAAAAGCCCTGTATTTTGTGTATTCAAAATACAGGGCTTTAAAAAGGTAAGAAACCTACCTCTATAATCTACTCAATCTCACCGGTCAGTGCAGCAAGTTGCGCTTTTACTTCATCAGACATCGGCTGACTTTTTTCAGTTTGATAGTTGTAATGCACCATCGTCGTTTTGGCTTCTGCGGTTTGACGCCCATTCTGCCAGCAGCTTTGTGCAATCTCAAAACTACTGTTGCCCACACGGCTGATATAGGTTTTAACCGTCACTTCTGCGCCATAAAAGGTTGGTGCATTAAAGACAATATTAAAGCCTGCAATAATCATGTTCCACTTCGACAAATCTTGTCCTGGGTTCACAATATCAAACACTGGATCGCGCGCCGCCTCAAACCACACAGGGATCACCGTATTATTGATATGCCCTAATGCATCGGTTTCACAAAATCGTGGCGTGAGATTTAAACTGAATTGATTATCTGACATACAAGCCTCTTATTTTTATTATGTGCGTTCAGTAATGATAAATAAAACCGCAGGCAGTGTATGACAGCTTTAAAAGTGAGTCACCCTATTCTGATTTTTCAAGCTCAAATGTCATCAAAGAAGTCTTTATTACGGATGTATTTGTGCATGTAATGAAAGGCAAAAGGCGACACTATCCAACTAAAAAAACTTAATAAGAATCGCTTTACCGGCGATATGTTTTCATAAATCCGTTCGTTATGCAGCCACAGCATTTTCCCCACATGAAAGTAAATACCTGGCAGTGGTGGCAAAAAAGTCACCACATCAATATCACAGCAAATACGATAAGTACGTCGATGTAATAAATACGCTTTTTGAAAGCTTTTAAACCCTGGTGATGGTTGGCCAAAAGTCACCACCCGCTTAATTGAGTTTGGGTATAATCGCTCTAATCTATCTGCGGCTAATATTGCCATTGAGCCACCTGATGAGTGGCCAGTTAGTGAAATACGCTTACCAGCCAGAATCAACGGGTTGAGGATCATTTGTAACTGAGTGAAAAGACTAATATCAGCCTCATAATGCGGTGCTATCGGGTTAGTACTTTGCTCCAATAAGTAGTCATAGCCAGAATGCACATTGTAACGACACCCTTTAAACTGCTTCGCTTTCGGCCAGCACTGACAATTGAGTAGCCATTCGTTCATAGTTTGCGAACCACGAAATACCACCAGCACTTCTTTTTTATTATCACGCCACATAACTCGGGCGCATATATTGCCCCAGCGATTGGCAATTTCACGATAATTACCCCTAGAAAACCCGAGCTTTTCTGGCTCAAAGTCAGCACGGTAAGTGACCTTACATAACACGGCATAACGTTCGTATTGATAGCGTTTAAGTTTTTTCAAAAGTTACATATTCACAGGAATAAACTAACCAGAGAATAGTCGGCTTTTATGACACTTATGTGATGATCATTTATACAAAAATAATTGAGACAAAAACAACAGACACAAAAAAGGACGCTAATGCGTCCTTTATAATATGCTCAGAAAAAATTACTTAGCGTACATCGCATTAATTTCACGATCATACTTAGAGTAAATCTTCTTACGGCGCAGCTTCATCGTGGGGGTAATTAACCCTGATTCCATTGAAAATGCTTCAGGCAGTAAGGTGAATTTTTTAATTTTTTCAAAGCCTGCTAATTCGTGTTGTAGCTCTTTTAAACGTTGTTCAAAGTGCTCAACAACTTGGCTGTGGCGCAATAATTCCATTGGATTTTCAAACTTAATCTCATGCTCTTTTGCCCAAGATTCTAGTGACTCGAACGCGGGGACAATTAGCGCTGATACATAGTTACGCGCGTCAGCCACAATCGCGACTTGTTCAATGAACGGACAACAACTGACTTTACCTTCAACACGCTGCGGCGCAATGTATTTACCATTTGATGTTTTCATCAACTCTTTAATGCGATCAGTAATATATAGATTACCTTCGGCATCTAACATGCCTGCATCGCCGGTTTTTAACCAGCCATCTTCGAATGCTTCAGCGGTATCTTCTGGACGATTGTAATAACCACGCATCACCGTTTCGCCGCGAACTAAAATCTCATTATTACTGCCAATTTTCACTTCCATCGCATGTAATGGTTTACCGTTAGAACCCGATACTCGGTTATCTAAGGTATTACAGGTGACTGTTGCACAAGTTTCAGTCATGCCGTAACCACACAAGATTGGTACGCCAATACTATGGAAGAAACCACCAACATTCACGTCTAACGCCGCGCCGCCTACCGGCATAAACTTAAGGCGGCCACCTAATACATTTTGTAATTTGCTGAATACCAGCTTGTTGGCTAATTTCCACTGCAATGATAAACGTGTGCTTGGTCGTTTGCGCCCTTGAGTCACTTCAAATTGACGCGAACCCACACCAATAGCCCAATTAAATAGCTTCTGGCGGATCGCTGGTGCTGTACTGACTTTATCATGCACGGCGCTATACACTTTTTCTAAAAAGCGCGGTACGACACATAAGGTGTGCGGGCGTACTTCTGCAATGGCTTCTTTTACACGGTTAGTGTCACTTAAATAAACATTATGACCACCACGGCATAGAACATAGAAGCTCCAACCGCGTTCAAACACATGGCTTAATGGCAAGAAAGCAAGCGATACATCACCCGCTTTAAAAGCAATTTCATCATCATGCTGCTCTACCATTGACGCAATATTACGATAATCAAGCATGACGCCTTTAGGATCGCCCGTGGTGCCAGATGTGTAGATAAGGGTAAGTAAGTCATCAAGGTTGGTTTGCGATAAACGAGACTCTAGCTCGGTTGCACTTACTGGCGTTGTCTCAGCAATTAAGATGTCATCGAAATGAAAATGTTCATCTGAGGCTAATTTTACTTGGCTATCAAACACCACAATGTGTTCAACAGTAGGACATTGAGCTTGGATCTTACAAGCTGTGGCATATTGGCTTTCGTCACCGGCAAAAATCACTTTAGCGCGAGCATCATTAACGATAAAAACTGCTTGTTCCATTGGGCTAGTTGGATAAACAGGTACCACAACAGTACGTGCTTTTAGCGCACCAATGTCAGCGCAGCTCCACTGTGGGCTATTTTGCGCCACAATTACCACTTTATCTTGAACAGCTAAACCAAAGTCGATTAACAGTTGTGCCACTTTATTAGTAATAGTATCAAACTGACTCCATGAAACTTTGTTCCAAGGAGCTGCCATCTCAAATCCTTCGAGTGCAATGTTATCTTCTAGCGCTTTACTTTGCTCTTGCAGAAGTCTGACTATATGAAATTTTTCGAGAGACATTAATAATTACCTTTTAGCTTACAAGTGTTCCGCTTTTTGGCATTCTACTGTATGCCTCCCATAAAAATAAGAGTTTTTAGTCTAAATTAGCGTCAATTCACAGAATAAGGTCGTTTTTTACAAACCAGCAACACCATTTTTCCATAATTTGTTTCTGCTGATAACGAGTAAAACTCCCATTAACAGGAGTAAACCTAAATCTCCCCAATAATAGCCAACGTTTATAGAACCTTGCTCCCGTAAGCCAACTAATGAAGTTGAAAGCCATATAGCACTACTAAAGACAAGCAGCATAGATAAGCTAACGTGCAAAGTAGATCGACTCATTGCACCGAACGCTAAGGCCAAACCAGATGCCCAAGTCGTCGTTGCGACGATATGTAAGCCCACCATCAGGGTTATCTGTGAGTTAAACAAAGCAGATAACAGGGTTATCAGTGACATAATCATTATCACGATACCCATTAAGCGTAATTGCGACTTAAAAAACTGCTCTACCAAGCCAGCTTTACCGTTAAAGCTTGGTAGCATGTATAGCGTCTCGGCTGCGCGCCAACGCTGAACACGTGTCCAGTGAATTAATGCGCATACCATAATCATTAACTGCGAAAGCACCATTAAAATGGGAAAGTCTGCATCTATGTAAGCTGCAAATAACACCCCAACAGCACTTAATACCAATGAAACAATCAACATCATGCCGAGCATTGGGCCAATAAAAAAACTGGCAGGATGTAGGTAGCGACTTAGCTTAATAAACCAAGGGTTTTGTCCCACTATTGGGCCAACCATCCACCCTGTTTCTAGGCCATTTAAATATATGGCACGAGCATCTTGATTCCAGCTGAAACGTTTTAGCTTCCGATCAATTAAGAACCCTAATAACACCGGGATCAATACAATATAATCAGCCAGTAATTGCGGAATATAGTTAATTAATTGCGGTGTAATCGGTAAGACTAAAAACACCAGCATGGCATAATTGAATCGCTGCGGTTTGATTAAACACGCATAAATAAACCCAGTACCAATACTGACAAAAAGCATCAATGTCGCGATACTGGTCAATTCACTTAGCTCAATTGCCACGAAACTCAGAAATAAGCTCACCGCCCATATACTGCTAGCTTGTATTAATACCTGCTTTCGATAATGAGGGATAAGCATTGCGCATTCATTGGCCGACAATTTAATGAATTGCCAGGCTACTGCGCAAGACATCGATAAAATAGTCATGCCTAAAGCAAGATTGATGACGTCAATTTTTTCAGGCTTAGTTATTATGGTGAGTATTGTCAGGCCACAACCCAGCAAAGCGACCATCAAAAAGCTCAGACTGCCAAAGTCTCTTAGCCATAGTGAGTAGAACCCTTTAAATGGGTTGCGAAAAGCATTTTTAGTCACTTTAGCGCTAGGTTGTGTTGAGGGCGACGGGCTATTCATCGGTGAAGTTCCATGAATAGTTGTTCAAGATTTAATGAGGTAGTATTGACCACGCCAGCAATGTCGATTTGATCGGCATTATCCACTAACACTTGTTGCTGATTGCGATTTAACACCGTTAACCCCTCGGGTAACTCTTGGTTATCTGCGAGTTGCACTAAAACAACCTCTTCCCGTAAGGCATCAATTTCTTTAAACAAGACTAATTCACCTTGTTTGAGCAGCGCGACATGGCTGGCAACACGTTCAAGATCGGAGGTAATGTGAGATGAGAATAGCACTGCAGAGCCAGACTCAAGCGCTAACTCAAATAAGTCACCCATAAACTGACGACGCACAATAGGGTCTAAACTGGCAACAGGTTCATCAAGGATCAGTAACTGGGGACGATACGCCATCGCCATAATTAGCGCTAAAGATTGACGCTGCCCTACTGATAACTTTTGCACTTGTTGTTTACTATCAAGCCCAAAACGAGCCAACCAATCAGTTTCAAGTGCTTTATCCCATTGCGGGTAAAAACTACTGTGTAATTCAAGTGCACTGGCAATAGTGAAACCTTCATAGCCAAACGGCTGTTGTGGCACATAGCCAATTTTAGCCTTAGCATCGATAGACAGGTCAGTGGCGGTTTCACCTAGAGTAGTAATATTACCTGCATCAATTTCTAAAATGCCTAAGGCTGCACGCATTAAGGTCGATTTACCCGCCCCGTTTTGCCCCAATAAGCCCACAACCATGCCAGCCGATAAACTAAAGCTCAGTTGGGTTAATACAGCTTGGTCATCAAATCGTTTATCGACTTGTTGAAACTCGAGAATCACTTCAGAGTGTTCCATCAACTTGTTCCTTGTTATCTTGCGCTTACTGTTTAGTGTTATCAGTATTTAAAAAGATTAAATTAAACTAGGACTACTTATCCCACTGCTGCTCCATCAACGACTTTAGATCATCCAAACAAATGCCTAATTGCTTAGCTTTAGTTATTAAATCATTGGCTTGAGATTCTAATAACTGCAAACTTGTCGTCGCAGGCGCATCTTGCTTATTAGCAACACGAGTAGGTTGCCCACGGCGACGCTCTAGCCAGCCTTGTTCAACTAATTGTTGAATGGCACGGGATACTGTCATCGGGTTAACCGCTAAATGTTCAGCAAGTTGCCTCACTGATGGCAGTACTTGATCTACCTGCAGTTGGCCGCCCACAATCAATCGCACGATTTGTTCATGCAATTGTCGATAAATAGGTTCACCACTACTGGGGTTGACTTTTATTAGTTCTAGCATTAGCCTTCACTTACTGTATTAATACATCAATACACCGATACACTAATGTTAAGTTACCACAATTATCCTGAAATGCAAAAAGGAAAGATGTTATGAACATCGGAAAAGTTATGTTGCAAGGAACGTTTAATAAGGTTCGTAAGCCAAAGCTATTGGCTCGCCAATCAAAATTAATCAGCGCAATTCAAGTTGGTTTGCTCTCTATGCTTAGCTTGTCAGTAACAGCAGAAGAGACCACGTCAAATCAGGCACCACTATCAGCTTGTTATGTTGATGGCCTATCAGAGCAAGTTCAATGCGGTTCATTAATGGTGGCAGAAAATCCAGCTATACCAGATGGCAAGCAAATCGCGATTCATTACGCAGTATTGCCTGCGATTAAACCCAGCTTTAAAAAACAAGCTTTGTTAGCCATTGCAGGTGGTCCAGGTCAGTCAGCCATTGAAAATGCGGCAGGCTTTAATCGCGTGCTGGCGAAAGTGCGCCAAGATAGAGACATTCTATTAATTGACCAACGTGGTACTGGACAATCCAGTATTTTGGCTTGTGATGACGACAATATGTCAGCCTTATCTTTTAATGATGACGACATGGACTATGTTGCAGACACGCAAAAGTGTCTCGATAAGATTGATGCTGATGTGAGCCAGTACGGCAGTTTAACGGCACTTAAAGACTTTGAAGCTGTACGTGAACACTTAAACTACGACAAATTCCATTTATACGGCGTGTCTTATGGCACACGTATGGCGCAACTTTATATGCGCGAATATCCGCAAGCGCTCGCCACCGTTACTTTAGATGGTGTGGTGCCAATGCAACAAAGTGTGATTGCAATAGGTAGTGCTATTGATAGGGGCTACGCCTTATTATTTAAAGATTGTCAGAAAAACAGCCAATGTCAGCAGCAGTTTCCTACGCTTGAGCAAGATTTTCAACAGGTGGATAACGCATTAACTGAAGCGGCTATCGTCACGCAAACCCGCGATCCACAAACCGATGAAATCGCTGATTTTACTTTAACCCGTGGCAAGTTTAACGGCGCAATTCGTATGGCCTTATATATGCCCAATATTCGCGCATTAATTCCCCATGCGATTCATCAAGCATCTATCGGTAACTATCAACCCATTTTAGGTATTTATACCCTTACTGCCGACAGCACTGGGATTGCAATGGGAATGCATGCATCTGTGGTGTGTGGAGAAGACATACACCGCCTTACTGATGACATTCGCCAACGAGCCAAAGGCTCATACATGGCAACCACCATGATTGAGGGGTTAGAAGCCACCTGTAGCGTATGGCATATGCCGCAAGTTGATAGCAGTTTTAGTGATGCCATCGAAAGCGACATCCCCACCTTATTATTATCTGGCGAATTAGATCCTGCCACTCCACCAAGCTGGGGCGAAATGGCCACCGAAAAACTCAGCAATGCAAAACACTTTATCTCCAAATTCGCCACTCACGGGGTCGCATACCAAAGTTGTGGCAATGAGTTAATGGCAGATTTAGTCACGAGTGGCTCGCTGGACAATATCGATGGCGAATGTTTAGAAAAAGATGTGAGCCGTAGTTTTTACTTAAATGCCAACACCGTTGAAGTTATTCCAACGACAACTGAGGAAGAATAATCATGATTACTGTAACGAATCTATCTAAAAAAATTGGTGACGTGCAAGCACTTGATAACCTTAGTTTCAGCGCACATGACGGTCATATCACGGGTTTGCTTGGTCCTAATGGCGCAGGTAAAACCACCTGTCTACGCACCGTATTTGGTTTACTTGCCGCCGATGAAGGTCATGCAGAAATTGACGGCATTGATGTCGCTAAACAGCCAACTAAAGCCAAAGCACAACTGGGCTTATTCCCAGATCCATTTGGCCTCTATGAGCGTTTATCGCCTAGAGAATACATCAGCTACTTTGCCGAGCTCAGTGGCATGTCAAAAAATGACGCTAAACAAGCAACCCAAGATGTGATTGCTCAGCTCAAACTTGAAGATATTGCCGATAGACGCTGCAAAGGGTTTTCTCAAGGCCAGCGAATGAAAACTGCATTAGCGCAGGCTATTGTGCACAAGCCAACCAATATTATTTTGGATGAACCGACTCGTGGTTTGGATGTGATGAGTACACGCTTACTGCGTGACATTTTGCTCTCGCTCAAGGCCGCTGGACACTGCGTGCTGTTTTCAAGTCACGTTATGCAAGAAGTTGCCGCACTTTGTGACCAAGTGATTGTGATGGCAGACGGTAAAGTCGTTGCCACAGGCAGCCCAGAAGAGCTTTGCCAACAAACAGGCAAGGATTCACTTGAAGATGCATTTATACAATTAATTGGTACTGACGAAGGGATCGCAGCCTAATGAAAACAGTTATTGCAATGGTTCGCAAAGAACTCATCGACGCCATGCGCGACAAACGCTCTGTCATGGCTGGACTTTATTATGCTATCGGCACACCGCTATTAATGTGCGGCATGTTTATGGTGTTAATCGGACAGTTATCAAGCCCAGAAGATTTAAACATTAATATTACTAACAGTGACAATGCGCCTGATTTAGTCCGTTTTCTCAATAATCGCGGCATCAATGCCTCGACAGATGAAGGTGTCAGCGTAAAAGATGTCAAAGACATTGAGCTTATTATTAGTGACGATTACGCCGAGAATATGGCTAAAGCTAAACCTGCTGAAGTGACCTTAATTGCAGATAACTCTAATGAAAAGCTACAAAAATCAATTCGTAGAGTTGAGCTACAGTTGCAAGCTTACAGCAGTGAAATGGGCAGTTTACGCTTAATTGCACGCGGAATTAATCCAGCGGTTGTACAGCCAGTTAAAGTGATTGTAGAAGATCAGGCTACACCTGACTCTAAAGGCGGCTTTATCTTGGGTATCGCGATTTTCACCATGATTTATTCGGTGTTTATCTCTGGCATGAACTTGGCCATTGATACCAGTGCCGGTGAACGCGAGCGTAATTCATTGGCATTGTTACTCAGCCACCCTATTAGCACGCGACAGTTAGTGCTGGGCAAAATCATTGCGGTCACCTGCTTTGCTTTACTGGGCTTGCTGCTGATCTTGCTGGTGTCTAAATTCGCTTATACCTTTGTCCCTTGGCAGGAACTCGGCTTTAGCGTCAACATCTCGCCTGACTTTATGGGACTGATGCTATTTATCGGCATTCCACTCGCCATCATGGCGGCAACGTTACAGCTGTTTGTGTCTTTCATGGCCAAAAGCTTTAAAGAGGCCCAGTCTTATTTAACCATGGTGCTATTTGTCCCATTAGCCTTATCCATGGCTGCCAGCTATAACATTGCCCCAGATGTATTGGAATGGCTGCCTGTATCAGGTCAGCAACAAGCACTTATGGCCTTTATTAAAGGGCGAGAAATCCCAATGCTGCAGTTATTGGTGTCTTCAGGTGCCACATTAGTCTTGTCAATTGCACTTGCATTAGGGCTAGAGAAACTGCTGAAAAGCGAGAAAGTGGTTTTTGGTTTATAAGCGTCGATAACACAGGTCATTTTGCTGAGCTTTATCAGCAAATGGCCTCAATCGTCATTGTTATTAACCCAAACTTGGGTTCATCAAATAGAAGGAGTTTATTATGGAACAAGAATACGCCATTGTGGCCTTGGTTATCATCATTACCCTGGGCACAACTGCCACAGAAATGTTTAAGCATTACGTCAAGATAAAATCGACAAAACATGACAAAGATAATGATGCTGAAATCAGCATGCTTCGCCAGCAAAATAAAGAACTGCAAACGCGGATCGCTACGCTAGAAACCATTGTCACTGAGCCAGGTTATGATTTAAAGCAAACTATCAATGGATTGTAAAACCTTGCCAACACGATTAAAAAGCCAATAAAACCACCGATTTTATTGGCTTTTTGTTTATCTATATTTTAAATCAGCAGCAAGTATGGGTATTAAATTTTTGTCGATATGCTCTTGGCGACAAGCTAGTTAACTGAATAAATAACTTCCTAAATGAGCTGCTATCTTCATAGCCCACTCGTTCAACAATTTGTTCAATCCCCAGTTCCGTGGTTTCAAGTAATCGCTTGGCCTCATCAACTCGTAAACGTTGCATATAGCTCGCAGGTGTTTCATTAACGGCCTTTTTAAAGCGTCTTATTAACGTGCGTTTACCTACCGCAAATTTATCGGCAATGTCATCCAACAACCAATGTTGATCTAAGTGCACTTGCATCCATTGCTGCACTTTATGAATCAATTCATCTTTATGTTGCTCAGGGTTAATACTCATTGTCATAAAAGGTTGTTGTGAACTCCGATTAGGATCAATCAATAAGATTTTCGACATTTGCTGTGCCATTTGCTCACCCACCAAAATCGAAATCAAGTGCAAAGCCAAGCTTAAACTGGATGTGGTTGCTCCAGCGGTATGAATATGGCCATCTGAAACCACCAATGAATCCATGCATAACTGCACATCTTTAAAGTTACGTTCAAACATTTCACTTAGCCACCACACAGTGGTTGCACGGCGCTGGTTTAATAACCCCGATGCGGCTAACAATAAGGTCCCCGAACAATAAGCCGCCACAGGTTTTCTTGTTTCAGAAAACTGTCGTAATGGCGCAAATAATGGCTCGAAATCACTCAAAAAATGCTGAAACTCATCTCTATTAGTCACAAAAGCCGATGCCAATATCACCGCATCAGCTGCGAGAATATCTTCTTCATGCTTAAGGCCCTTAGCGGGTACTTCTATGCCCTGATTCGTCATTACTGGCCCACCATGGGCAGAAATAACATGGCAATGAAACAAGTCCTCAGTGGCATCTGGATTCATTCTGCGCCAGTAACTATTGCAGAAACTAAACACATCTAGAAAACTCATTAAGCCACTGGCGACAACATTACCCGCAGCCATAATGTAGATCGTTTTCATCTATCGCACCTCAAATGTCAATTTTGACCTTATATTTGTCAATAATGACACTTACAACTCATTTGTCTAGTTTTTATACTGGGCTTATTCATCATTGAGGTACTCAGTAAGGAAACGAGCAATGAAAAGTATCAGTTCAAATTGGTTAATCAGCGTAAGCTATTTGTTGGTAAGTTGGGGCTTATTACTTTGGCTAAATTTCAGTACTGAGCCCAGTATATTTGCGCACTTGATAGCAATTCCAAGTTTAGTGCTATTCGCAGGCTATAGCGCTAACTTGATCCTAAGGAAGGGGATTTGACTGTGCGATACAAAGTACTAGCCACAAAAAAACCAGCCGTAGCTGGTTTTAATATTCGCAGATTTTAACTGCTGTAAGCTTAATTAATCTGAATTCAGATTACTTCGCTTTCGGTCTAAATGGCTTGATGACTGATTCGTCACACTCTAAGAATGGACCGTCCATTAAATCGATGCAGTAAGGGATCGCAGGAAATACTGCATCTAAACATTCACGAATAGACTTAGGCTTGCCAGGTAAGTTAACGATTAATGAGTCACCACGTAAACCAGCTGTTTGACGAGACAGAATAGCCGTTGGTACAAACTTTAATGACTCGGCGCGCATTAACTCGCCAAAGCCTGGCATCATGCGATCACACACCGCTTCAGTCGCTTCTGGAGTCACATCACGCTTAGCTGGCCCAGTGCCGCCAGTTGTCACGATCAAGCTACAGTTTTGCACATCAGCCATATCAATTAACGTAGCTTCAATATCAGCCATTTCATCAGGAATGACCTTATAAACAGGTTCCCATTCAGATGTTAAATACTCATTTAGCACATCAATAATGGCTTTACCTGAAATATCTTCGTAGATACCTGCACTCGCACGATCGCTTACCGTAACAATGCCGATTTTAGCTTTGGTCATGACAAAATCCTTAAACTTGATCATTTAATGGCTGTAAGTCTACATAACACTATAGACTTTAGATGTGGCTAAAATACCACAATTTTCAAGCAGAGACGGAGAGATTGATCAAGAGTTGCAAAACATGGGTCACTGCAGCTATGCCTTGTTCAAAAATAAGACAACGCAATTCGCTGAGGTTATAAACGACTCGCAAACCAGTATCGCGGTTTCCAATAAACGTTATCCATACTTGAAATTATGACGCCTTTTTTAGTCGACACGTGCAAAAAGCGATGCCCAGATAAATACACCCCAACATGACGCCCGCTACCTGTGGTTTTGAAAAACACTAAATCTCCGCTTTGTAAATCACTTTTAGCCACTCGGGTTCCCAAACTTGTTTGCCCTTGCACAGTTCTTGGAATACTTGGACCAACAAGATCTTGATAAGCCACATACACTAAACCAGAGCAGTCCAAACCCTTCTTAGTTAATCCACCTAAACGGTATGGCGTCCCCTGCCACTGCTGGTGAAATTGTAATAAACGCGCTTCGTTCCACAATCTTGAATCAACATCACCTAATGATGATGCTGCAGCTGCGTTATCAGGAACTGTAATATGATTGCTGGCACAAGCTGTCAGAAGAACACTCATAATGAGTAGTAAAATTAATCGTGACATAACAATATATCCACCCAGTATTTAGCTCAAAATCAGTATTGATTTGTATAAAAATAACACGACCAATTCCCATGTAGGCTAAATGAATTAAAGCGTGAGTTAAACCGGCCAAGGTCTATAAAAACCTACAAATCATTAATAATTAATCACCGATACAAGCTTTGAGTACATTGTTGATTATGACGTTCTGTGTGGGGCTCCTTCAGTATTATATGATCTGAGTAAGCAACCTAATGACATTGAAACGGCTAACATGCCTCCTAAATTAACATGTCTCATTATAAAGTCGCCTCTTATACCACCATGATTTCGTCATCTCAGCTTATCCTAAAAATGAGTCAGACATCTAGCATGCTTGATTACACTACCACTTGCTTAAACAGGTTTTGGACAATGAATAAGCCAATGAAGCAGGCAATGGCTGATAAAATCGGCGTAATCACCCACCCCACCAGTATTTTACCTAGAACAGGCCATTGAATCGGTAACCGCTTTAAGAAGGCAATACCAATAACAGCACCAATGACCGCCTGAGAACTCGACACTGGCACTAGAGGTATTGCAGGTAAACCCATGTTCACAAAAGCATTAGACAGCGACTGAGAAGAGAAGATAAACAACACAATAGAGTGCGCCATTACTACCACCCATGCTGTCACTGGTGTCATCGAGATTAAATTGCCACCCACCGTCATCATCACTTTTTTAGAGTAAGTAAATACCCCGACACTAATGGCAACAGCACCTAAAAAGAACAGCTGCATTGCACCGCTAAACTCAATACCCGCAAATTCAAAGGCATCAATAGGTGCGCTGAGCACAAATACGCCCATCACATTAGCAATGTTATTAGCACCTAAACTATAAGCACCAAATGCACCTGCTAATATCAAACCAATACGTGTCCACTGATCTAATTGAAATAAACCAGGTCGCCACCAATCAATTGCGCGTGTCACAGCTTTATATAAAATAACTGCGGTGATGGCAGCAAGAATTGGACACATCACCCACGTACTTAAGATTTTAGTCAATACTTCAGAGTCAGTTGCCATGCCACTAAATAGATTCCAGCCGATAATAGCCCCGACAATCGCTTGACCTGTCGATACGGGTAAACCTGACTTTGTCATCAGATATACAGTTGTCGCAGCCGACAAAGCCACAGTAAATGCGCCGCCAATGGCAGAGACTTTACCTAAGGCACCTAACGTATGCGATGCACCAGCACCACTGATCACTGCGCCCAGAATCACCATCACTGAACAAATCATTGCCGCTGTGGAGAACTTAACCATTTTAGAACCGACAGCAGTGCCGAAAACATTAGCAGCATCATTGGCCCCTAACGACCAACCTAAAAACAAACCACTCGATAAAAATACCCAAATCGCAATATCCATATTATTCCCTCCTACTGAACCCGTTTGAGAGTAAATATGGCAACCCGATCACTGATGTCTTCAGCTAAATTCGCCACTTGATCTATGCGGTCAAAAAAGTATCGCAACTGGACTTTATTAATCAGCGGTAAATCTGTATCGAACAAGATAGTTTTCGCCCGCGTACAGGCTTTATCCGCATCACTTTCAAACATAATCACTTTCTGGTGATATTCCTGTACGCGCTGTAAGTCGGTAAAAAAACTTTTGGCGCACAATATAGTGTGATCTATGGTATTGCCTACCGCATTCAGTAGCACCATGAGGTCAGCCTCAACCGCTTGAGGAATAAGTGGCTTCTCGATTTTTAAATGTAAGCCTATGGTTTCCTGTTTATTGATAATCCGGTCGGTTAAATCAATCAGCGAGGCCACATCACTGCGTAAATCAGGGATCAGGGTTTTACGATATAGCGTCTGTTCAATTTCACGCTTGAGGACATCAGCTTCATGTTCAATAGACTGAAGCTCTGTTAATGCATTTTCAAACTCCTCGCTATTAGCTCCGTGAGCTAAATACATTTGCCACATATAAACAAACTTATGTTGGGCGAGTGTGACTTGATCGAGGAATAAATACACATTGGTTTCGGTAGACTGACTCTGAGAAAGAAGCGTAGTGATCCGAGAAAAGCCAAACATGGCATCTCCTTTGTTAGGGTTAATTAAGGGGGAATTAAGATGAGAAATGACCAAGCACTACATCAGGGAGTGATGGGGGCGCAGTACCTGGTCATTGGATGAACTCAGTGGAACTTACTTAGTAAATCCTTTACTCATTTTAAAGGTAGAGCTGGTTTTCGAACCACTATGACCATGTTCAAAACCAACGGCTTCAACTTGCTCATATAAGTGCTGATACACTTGCTCTAATTGTGCTTTATCTTTTACGTGTCCTTTGAAAGAGAACTCGTTAAAGCTAATACGCGGTTTACGGTAATACGGCGTCCATAATTGATAGTCGATTTCGATATTATCAAAACGTTTATCATTTAATGTGCCTTCCCAGCCATGAGTACGCATGACCAAGGTTTGAGTCACATCTTGCTCATTGGCTTCATAGATTTCACCAACGATATCCCACATGACAGAGTTACGTTTTAAGATAGCAAATACCGCTTTAATATCGACATTTTTCACATCAATGTCAGCAGGTGAATAAGGTACATCGTAGCTCACACTGTAAGCAGCTTTGCCATCTGTATAATCAATCTCAGCTTTACGGAAATTAGTTAACTCTCCAAAGCCTTCTGGGTTATCAGCACGCAGTTTGACGGTAATTTTACTCTTACGTGGCTTACCTAAATCTTCACGCACACGGATATTAATATCTTTGGCATTAAAAGCGCGATTTGGTGTATCTAGATACGTCACTAACTTAACTCTGACATCCTCTTTTAAGTCGATAAAACTAAACGCTTCTTTAAACTCGTCAGTTTGCTTCGATGCTGCATAAGGCATGGTTTTCGCCGTACCCGTATTCACATGGTATTCAAGCGAGGTAAAGGCATCAGGCGATAGCGCATAGGCACTCGAACTTAAACATACATTCACTAGGCCGATTAAAAATAGATTATTTCTCATCAAATTTTTCCTTCATTTAGAATGTAAACTGGAGTCTGGCTTGGAAAATATTGCCGTCTTGGTCGTACATCTCTACACCATTAATATCTGTATATGGCTTTTTATAATCAGCTTGAGTGTGCACATAGTTAAACTGGGCTTTTAAGTTGTTTTCTAAATACCAGTTGACCCCAAGGATATAATCGGTTTTCTCACCACCAGTGATGCCAGCATCGGTGTCATCGAAGTTTGCCACATCAACACGAGCTGCTAATTCCCATGCGCCATAGCCACCAGCAGAAATTGCATTGGCAGGTTTAATCGACTTGAAAGTGCCCTTTTTACTACCGTAATTCCATTGCTCACCTGTTAAGGTATAAACAGCTTGCAGGTAATACGCATCGACTGACACCGACTCATCATCGACTTGGTCGGCCTTAGAGGTAACGTACTCGCCCTGAATTAACAGATTTCTATGCTGATAAGCCATCTCTAGCCCATAACTCTGCACTGATTCAGCATCAAACTTACCAGTGTCAATAGTGCGGCTAACAGGTTTGCTACTAGGACGAGCGCGGTAGCGCATCTCTTCGGCTTCACTATTGTTGTTGGTATACATGCCACTTACACCAATGTGTAATAAATGATCACTGGTTTTAATCGGTGCCATAGTAAAACGGCCGTTGTAGACATCTTGTTTGAAATTTAAATCATCGTCATTGATGTTGGCTGTAGTGCCATAACCCAACATTAAGTTGTAATCATTACCCTTATATAACCACTGCACACCGACATTACGATCTGGTGAGAACACATCAGTACTTGCACGCTCTAAAAATGCTAAGTGAGCTGAGCTACCAGATGCCTCAAGACCAAAACCGAATTTTTGGAAACCCATAGTCAATTCTGAGTTTTCCCAACCGCGGTAGCTGACATTGGCATCTTTGACTTCAACTTCTGATTCACCATCAAAATCAAACTCTAGTGAGTACTTCCAAACATTTGAAAAGTAGCCTTCGACCCCAAATCGAACACGACGAAAATCGACCGTATTGGCGCCACCTTCAAACTCACGCTTGCTACCTGTATAGAAGTCATCTGAATTAACATAATCCAATTGAATTCGACCAGAAAACTCCATGGTAGATTTACCATCTTGAGAAATGAACTCTGGTGACGGGCTGCTGCTAGAGAATTTTAATCTATCTTTTTTGTTAGCAGCATCTTGGGCTTCAATCAGCTCCATTTCTAACGCGTCTAAGCGTTCTTCTAACTCTGTAACGCGATCGGTATCAGCCGCCATAGTGGCACCTGAAAAACAAAATAATGATATTGCTACTGCTTTAGCAACTCCTGAAACTGACAACACATTTTCTTTGCTCATCTTCATCTTCCTTAGATTATTTTTATTACTTAATTTGGAACAAAAATGTTTCTATCTCGTTAGCCATAGAGTAGAACTACGGCTGTAAAAAAAACATGATCAACATCAACTAATTACAACTTAATCTTACAATCTTGCGTAAAAAGTGATCTAAGGCGAAATGTAAAATAATCCAATTGCAGATTTTTTAAGTCAGCCGAAAGCGACTTATGAAAATCATATTCTCATGAGCCACTATTTTTTGCATACTGTTGATTTAAATGCTTATTTATATATTGATTATTGAAAACTTGTGTCAATTAAACACCAATACTAAACTCAACAAGTGCTTATTCGACTTGCTCTAATCTATGAATACCTTTGCGACTTGTGGTTAATTTATATCGATAATAACTACAACCACTGTCAGTTTTAGTGACTAAAACAATGTTGATAGGATAGACACTATGCACATTGTGGAGCTTAATATTACTCTCCGTTTCCTCCCAATGTGATCGCACCATTCTTGGCAGTAACCGTAAACGCTTACTTAAATTAACTGTAAGTTTATCTTTAAACTTAAATTGGGAATTTGGTTGTGAATGGGTATGCGATGTATAACTTCGCTTATAGACGAGCGCTTCTTTAAAACTATGGCTTTCTGCCCGATAAAAGCGTTTACGTAATGCATTTACTTTTTCAGGTAGCTCAGCAGGTTTTTGTCGGTATACTGCCTCTTTAGCGTCATACACTAATTGGCTGGAACCGTGTTGATAGAACCGATAATGATGCTGTGAATACTTAGAGAAATATTTCTCCATTAAGTAATTACGCCCCAACTCTTTAATCCGGTCTTTGAAGATATACGACAACACCAGAGAGAAAAAAAATGGTGTAGAAAAATTACCAAAAGCTTTTTGAGTCGCAAAAGCGATACCTGTAGCAAATGCCATTGCTAATGCGGCTGCAAAACCAAAGATCAATTGTTCAGCCACTTCACCATCTTTAAGTTTCTTACGAGTTAATTGGTGTGGACGATGGATCACCCGTTTAGCGATGTGTAATCGATTAAGTAATTTCTCTCTTCCAGCTTCTGAGGTAGGAGATAACTTAATCTTCAGTATATCGGCATCTACGCAAAGCCGTTGTATTTGAACAGTCAGCCAAAGCTTATCTTCTTTACTGGCCTGGTGTTTAGCCTGTAACAAAGATTGATGATAGTGATACATTAATAAATGTAGTGCCAACTTAAATAGCTGAC
This sequence comes from Shewanella sp. 10N.286.51.B7, assembly GCF_002873615.1. NCBI lineage: Bacteria > Pseudomonadati > Pseudomonadota > Gammaproteobacteria > Alteromonadales > Shewanellaceae > Shewanella > Shewanella sp. 10N.286.51.B7. Next base: position 1,794 of record NZ_MCUF01000028.1, on the reverse strand, counting down.
CTTGGGTGAGTAATTGTTCGTTATCGTGGATCCGTGAAAATTGCTCTATTTGATCACCGATATAGGCCAACTGCGCTAAGCTAGCATTCTCTTGTAAATCAACAATACCACTGACAAATTCAGACAACGCTAGTACATAACGACTCTGATTAGCTTGGGCGGAAGCATAAGCAGTTTGCTTAATAATGAGTAAATCACGGTCAATGGTGTGACAACTAATGGGCTCGACTTTGACCAATTGTTGTTGTTGCAACAAATTGTGATAAAAGCTGCTTTTATTCATGACGTCGCTATTGTCAGCTAGTTTGGCAGGAAAGAAAAAATAGGCCTGCAATTGTACTCGACTTAATTCAGGCGGAATATCCACCTGAATTGTTAAGTGGTACTGATCAGCTATCGATAGCGACAACATGGTTTCAGCCTACCATTGCGTAAATGGTTGCTTCATTAGCATAGAGTTGTAATAACGTGCATCACCCGTCACTTCTTCTGCTAACCAGCTTGGCTTATTGACCGTTTGTGCTTCGTCAGTTAATTCGACTTCAGCAACGGTCAATCCTTGGTTACTGCCGTAGAACTCGTCGACTTCAAAGATGTGTCCTTGATGATCAACGAGGTATCGGGTTTTATCGATAACACCTGGTTCGCAGATTTTCAGTAGTTCTTGCGCCTCTTCAACAGAGATCTCTTTTTCCCATTCATAACGCGACGCACCTGACTCATTACCAATACCTTTAATCGTTAAAAACCCTTTGTCACCTTTTACACGCACTCGCACTGTGCGCTCAGGCACGCTACTTAAGTAACCTTGGATAATACGAACCGACTTACCCGCTTGTGCTTTAAATTCTTCACTTGATACTAAATACTTGCGTTCAATTTCTTGTGCCATGATAGCTATGCCCTATTTATAAAAAAGTATGATGATGTAATGCTCATGCAAGCTTAATTAGCTAGCGGTAGGTTCTTCATACCGATAACGCGCTTAATCGCTTGAAGGTAATTAATGTTTTCAACACCCGCTAAGCGTAAGTCTTTAACTGTGGTGTGAATGTCATCTAATTCTGTTGATTCACTGTTTACGCTGACAAGTCTTGCGCCATTGACTAACACATTTGCCACTTCACAGATGGTGTTATTGACCATATAACCAAAACGTTCTTTATGAATTTTAACGGCTTGTAAATCAGGATGGGCGTCGATGATAGCGATAAATTCTTCGAAGCTATAGCTGTCTTTGGCTAATGCAGGTTGCTCCACCATGAAAGCAGGGAAGATTTCTTGTTCTAACTGAACTTTACTGATCGGAAATTCCGCTTTTAATTTTGGATCCCACTGCTCTAAACCATCTACGGTTTGTACGTAACTTTTAACGTCCATTTTGCCATCGCGAATCTTAGTGTTATTCAAATCATTAGTGCGAGACATAATATAAATTTCGTCACTTTCACGACGCCATACCTTTTCAGGAACCGGAACAGATAGGCGCGCCATACGCTCTGCGGCTTCAGTAAAGTCTTGCCCAAAAGTACGGAACTCAAAGCGTGGTTTAGAAATTTCACCAATTGTTAATTCAGACATACTGTTTCCTTTAAATTTATTTCGTTTGTTATTAAGTACCCATTTACAGTACTCCTGTGTTGAGTAAAAAAAACAGATCTAGATCATGTTTTATTAATTTTAGTCTCAACCTAATCTTACACAATAAAAATAAAAGCAATTACAGGCAAACCAAAAAACCTTTAAAAACAATCAAATATCACAAGTAAAAAACCACACCGATAGTTAGTTAAA
>NZ_MCUF01000027.1:0-60873 GCF_002873615.1 Shewanella sp. 10N.286.51.B7 | reverse complement strand
ACCAACTGAACTACAGGGGAATCGATACTTCATTATATTTTGTTTTAATTGGCTCCCCGGACTGGACTCGAACCAGTGACATACGGATTAACAGTCCGCCGTTCTACCAACTGAACTACAGGGGAATCGATTAAAACTTAGATAAAATTGGCTCCCCGGACTGGACTCGAACCAGTGACATACGGATTAACAGTCCGCCGTTCTACCAACTGAACTACAGGGGAATTGCATTTTATCTATGTTTTCAACTTACTATACTAAATTGGCTCCCCGGACTGGACTCGAACCAGTGACATACGGATTAACAGTCCGCCGTTCTACCAACTGAACTACAGGGGAATCGTTTTAGCAATGTATTGCTGAGAACGGAGCGCATAGTAAAACGCCCTGAACGATCAGTCAACTCGAGATATAAAAAAAATTGAAAAATTGATGTTAACTGCTCATCTAATACCCATCGTGGCTTATAATTCATCATAATGAGTGTTTTTTCACAAGTAAATTGATTAGTAACGATTTAATGGCTTTATCATTTTACTTATCAACTTTAATCCTAAACAGGTTAATTGAGCGATTGAGTCATTAACAATCACTATTTAATCCCATATAGACTGATGCTATACGCAGTTCTATACATATACATCATTTGAATGACGCTAAATTCATTTTCTACAAAATATTTGTTTATCTTTCTGATACAAGTTTTTTTACGCGCCTATCAAGCTAATCGATCATATAAGCGGCTAACGCTTTATAAACAGTTTTTTCAGCTATGAGCGCTAAAATCATAGATCTTTTGGCTAAGCTTAAAAACCTGCTCTTTTTAAGGTTAACTCATTAAGCATCGTTATCTACGTTGGCTTATTAACATTAGCCATCTGTATTCAGGTTACTTATATATGCTGCTAAATTTGTAGTGGGTGATGGCTTTGATAACGGTCACATCTAGGTTACGCCATTTACACGTGGGTTGATTAAATAGATTTGCTGGTATTCATCACTCCTAGTTTCCCTAATTACTCCTAGTTGCTCCTAGTTGCTCCTAGTTGTTCATATGTAGTGTTCTAGCCTTGGAAGGTTAATTAGTTGAGGGATAAAAAAGAGATAGTGATTTATGGATTAAAGCATTTAATGGAATCAATCAGAGCTAAGTTAAAATTGGCAATGTGATGCTACTCACTATTTCATCATAAGCACACTACTGCCCAAGTTTGGTTAATGTCACTACTCGCGCATAAACAGCAAGTAATAATGTTGTTTGCGGAATTTTATGTAAAGAAAATGGCGGCCCTTGTTTTAATTTTAATGTAGATCGGCTTATTAATATTGAGATCGAATTACGAGTACGAGCAGGTCATTGCCGATACCCCGTTTCAATCAAAATGATGTATTCATGTCAGCAGACTTACAAATGTAATTTTATTTCATGTATCTTTTTTTACTGTTTTATTAATTTCTGTTTACCCTAACACCCCAGTAATATTGGGCTAGAGTGAGTTATCCACTAAATCTGTGGATAAGCCTGTGAGTTACTCTTAAAATACCCTCTGAAGCCCTTATGAGCATTGACTAGAAGTTAAATTATGCTCTGAATCAACAAATTAAAAATCATAAAACTAATCAAGGTGTTACAAAATGCAATAGATTTTTATTTGCTCGGATTATTTAGTGATGGTTAATGTAGTATATGTGTACGCGCTATTGTGTATTAAATTGCCATAGAAATGAGGTTTTTGGCGCTTTTATCGACAGTTTTAAGCTTTTGGCGCTGTTGTAGCATAATTTCATGTTTTGTTCGTCAAATTGTAATGATTGACTGATAAGCAGCTAAATCATTTGGGATCGCTTATTCATTTATCAAACCATTTTTGGTGTTTGTTATATATGATGGCTGTTTTAAAAGTGACAAATTATCAACTGATGATAAATGCAACTCATGTGCAAGTCATTTGCAATTAGCAATCAACGTGTCCCAGACGAAAAATAGTTTTCAACTATGCAAATTATTGTATATGCGATTGTTTGGCTGGGTTTATAAAGCTTTTGGGTCGCAATGTTCGGCAGGTTCAGTATAAAATGGTTTATCATTTTTATAGGATGCTTAGACGTGAAAGAACCGGTTTTCAATCTTGTTTCAGATTACTCTCCCGCTGGTGATCAGCCTACGGCGATAAAACAGCTGGTCGATGGGCTAGAAGCCGGTGTCGCTAAGCAAACCTTATTAGGTGTAACCGGTTCAGGTAAAACATTTACCGTTGCTAATTTAATCCAGACCTTAGGTCGTCCGACAATCATTATGGCCCCCAATAAGACATTGGCTGCACAATTATATGGCGAGATGAAAGAGTTCTTTCCGAATAATGCAGTTGAATATTTTGTGTCTTATTATGATTACTATCAGCCAGAAGCCTATGTTCCAGCCTCTAATACCTTCATCGAAAAAGATGCTTCAGTTAACGCTCATATTGAGCAAATGCGCCTTTCTGCGACTAAAGCACTGCTAGAGCGTAAAGATGTGGTATTAATCGCGTCTGTGTCGGCTATCTATGGCTTGGGCGATCCTGAGCTATATATGAAGATGCTATTACATCTACGTCAAGGTGACATGATGGGACAGCGCGACATTATTACTCGTTTAGGTGAGCTGCAATATACCCGCAATGATATCGACCTACAGCGCGGTACGTTTCGTGTTCGTGGTGAAGTAATTGATATTTTTCCTGCTGAATCAGAACGCGATGCGGTCAGAGTTGAGTTATTTGATGATGAAATTGAGCAACTCAGTGAGTTTGATCCATTAACAGGTCATGTCACTAAACGCTTAGCTCGCACTACTGTGTACCCTAAGAGCCACTATGTTACTCCTAGAGAGAAAATCATCGAAGCGACAGAGCATATAAAAGAAGAATTGCGTGAACGTCGTAAAGAGCTATTAGATAACAATAAACTGATTGAGGCTCAACGTATTTCAGAACGTGTGCAATATGATATTGAGATGATGGTCGAGTTAGGTTATTGCTCAGGTATAGAAAACTACTCTCGATATTTATCTGGGCGTTCACAAGGCGATGGACCTCCAACATTATTAGATTATTTACCTGCAAATGGTTTATTAATTATTGATGAATCCCACGTTACCGTGCCTCAAATTGGCGCAATGTATAAAGGTGACCGTAGCCGTAAAACAACACTTGTTGAATATGGTTTCCGTTTACCCTCAGCATTAGACAACAGACCACTTAAATTTGAAGAGTTTGAGCAGTTAATGCCACAAACGGTATTTGTATCTGCAACCCCAAGCGATTATGAGTTTGAGCAAAGTGATGGTGAAATTGCTGAACAAGTTGTTAGACCGACTGGTTTACTTGATCCAGAAATAGAAATTCGTCCCGTAGCTATTCAAGTCGATGATTTGCTTTCTGAAATCCCAAAACGTGTTGCCGTTAATGAAAGGGTACTTATTACAACGTTAACCAAGCGTATGTCTGAGGATTTAACCGAATACCTAGATGAGCATGGCGTTAAGGTCCGTTATTTACATTCTGATATTGATACCGTTGAACGTGTAGAAGTGATACGAGATTTACGACTAGGTCACTTTGATGTTCTGGTTGGAATTAACTTGCTTCGCGAAGGCTTAGATATGCCAGAAGTGTCGTTAGTGTGTATTTTAGATGCAGATAAGGAAGGTTTTTTACGTTCTGAACGTTCACTTATCCAAACTATTGGCCGCGCTGCACGTAATGTTAATGGTAAAGTTATTCTGTACGCTGACAAAGTCACTAAGTCAATGGAAAAAGCGATTGGAGAAACAGAACGTCGCCGCGAAAAGCAGCATGCGCATAATTTGAAATTAGGCCAAACACCAAAAGGGGTGACGAAAAAAGTCACAGATGTGATGGACTTGGGCGATCCTCATCGTGGTAACAGTAAACACAAATACACTGCTTTTGGTAAAGTGGCTGAAAAAGAAACACAATATAAAACCGATACTAAAGTACAGAGTGTTGCTGAATTATCGCAGCAAATTGATGCACTAGAAAAGCAGATGCATCAACATGCGCGCGATCTTGAGTTTGAACAAGCTGCTGCAGTGCGTGACCAAGTGAAAAGCCTGCGTGAACAAATTATTCTTAACAGTTAGTTTATTATCGATAAACTTACAGACAATCCTGTTTGAAACAATAAAAGCTTAGCAATTATGCTAAGCTTTTTTTATCTTTTAATATCAGAATACTTTGAAGGTATTAACTTCACATTCAAAAATGAGTGTTTTTATTTTGCGGGTTGTTTCACCACTTTTGTTAAGGAAGTCTAATCTTAGCTTAAAAACGAGACATTAAACGTGATTGCTTTACGGCTGCGACTGTAAAAAATCGCTTAATAGCTTAAAATATAATGACATTTTCCGAATGAAAGTTCTTCTAAACGAGGATCAATGAATACTAATAAAGATAAATACAGTATCGACAATACTGATTACACCGTCGGTCAAGATAACATTCAAAAATGGGGTTTTGATGTACATAACCCTGTTTTTGGTATCAGCGCTTCCTTAATTGGTCTGTTCATCATCGCTATCTTGTTGGTGGAACCAGAAACATCTAAATCTGTTTTAGACGGTATCAAATGGCAAATTATTGGTGCTTTCGATGGTTTATTTATGTGGTCAGCCAATATCTTCGTATTGTTTTGTTTAGCAATGATTATTTCGCCTTACGGTAAAATCCGTTTGGGCGGAGCAGAGGCCAAGACTGACTATTCTAGATTATCTTGGGTTGCTATGTTATTTGCTGCTGGTATGGGGATCGGGCTGATGTTTTGGGCTGTTGCTGAACCTGTAGCTTATTTTACTGGATGGTATGAAACGCCACTTAATGTCGCAGCCAATACTGCTGAAGCAAAAGAGCTCGCACTGGGTGCGACTATGTTCCACTGGGGACTTCACCCGTGGGCAATCTATGGTGTAGTGTCATTATCGTTAGCATTTTTTGCTTACAACAAAGGTTTACCGCTGTCGATGCGTTCAGTGTTTTATCCGATTTTGGGTGATCGCACCTGGGGTTGGCCTGGGCATGTTGTTGATATTTTGGCTGTTATCGCAACCTTGTTTGGTTTAGCTACATCGCTTGGCTTAGGGGCACAACAAGCTGCTAGTGGTTTCCACCATGTATTTGGCATGGAAAACGGCTTAACCCTGCAAATAGCGATTATCTTTGCTGTGACCTTAATTGCAGTTGTTTCGGTAATGCGCGGTATTGATGGTGGCGTTAAAGTCATCAGTAATGTCAATATGCTGCTCGCGCTTATCTTAGTGGTATTTGTTGCTTTAGTGAGCTTTGCAGTAGCAATGGGAACAATCCCTACGACTGTTATGGGCTACATTAAGAATATCATTCCATTAAGTAATCCTATCGGTCGCGAAGACGAAGCCTGGATGCATGGTTGGACTGTTTTCTATTGGGCGTGGTGGATTTCATGGTCCCCATTTGTTGGTATGTTTATCGCGCGTATTTCACGAGGTCGTACGATTCGTGAGTTTATGACTGCCGTGCTAATTGCACCGACAGTGGTAACGATATTATGGATGTCTGTATTTGGTGGCGTTGGTATTGATCAAGTGGTGAATAACATTGGTACGCTAGGTGAAAAAGGACTGACAGATGTTCCTTTAGCCATGTTCCAAATGTTTGATCAATTGCCTTTAGGCAACATCTTATCAATGCTAGCTGTCATCTTAGTGTTAATATTCTTTGTGACATCTTCGGATTCAGGCTCATTGGTTATCGACAGTATTACCTCTGGTGGTAAAGTCGATGCACCTGCACCGCAACGCGTGTTTTGGGCTTTAGTTGAAGGCGCGATTGCAGCTGCGCTAGTTTGGGTTGGTGGTACTGAGGCGATAGAAGCATTACAAGCTGGTGCGATTTCGACGGCATTACCATTCACCATCATTCTGCTGGTGATGTGTATCAGTTTAATAATGGGATTAAGAACAGAAAAGCGTTAAGTTCCTGCTCTGCTATCGACATTACGTATTGAGAATGTACATTATTAGAATAAAACAAAAGGCACCTTAATTAAGGTGCCTTTTTTATTTGATATAGCACAGGTTTACAGCGCTAAATCCACAATTTTTTTATCGGAGTTTCCGCGCTATAGTGATGATAAATCTGCGCTTGCAATAACTCAGCTGTGGCAATGGCATCCGTTAGCGCATCATGTGGTGGATAAGTCGGCAGGTTATAACGAATTCTCGTACTTCCCAATCTGATTGATTCAGGTCGCTTATGCTTAAACCAATCTAAAAAGCCTTTAGGTTTGTTTTGCTGCACTTCAGCTTCTATTTGCATGGTGTCAACGACGGGAAATACGATTCCTTCATTAATCAATGATCGCAGTGCGGCATCAAAAAAATCACGTTCTATTCGACGGTAATGCACTACAACAATTTTACCCGCAAGTTCATCTAATAATTGCTCTAAAATACGCAGTAAGTCAGGTGCCCCTTTTAAGTCAGAGTGAGTGATACCATGAATGATAATAGAGTTTTCTTGCAGTTTATCCTCAGGGGTAACAAACCAATGCTTTGCATGTCTTAGTGCGATTCGGTTCAACGTAAATGGCACCAACCCAATACTGATGATGCTATTTTGGTCAGCATCCAACCCGGTAGTTTCAAAGTCTAGCGCAACAAACTCAATATCTTTGAGGAGTGTTTCAGCATGATATGTGCCGACATCATAAAAATTTGTTAAGCGTTTATCTTTGCTTTCTTTGGCTTTTATTTGTAAAAACGCTTCCCAGTTTAAGACTTCTTGATTGGTGAAATTACGCATTGTTTACCCCTGCATACTATTTGCAGTGTAGCGGAATTTTAAAAAGTTCTGCGCGCTGCTTAATACCAAAAATGCATCTTTAAGATTACGCCTTTCAAATTCAGACATGTTTTCAGGTTCAATATTGTTATCAGGTTCTTGTTCTGCCTCAATATCTAATGCCTGATGACGAATGCGAACTAATGAAATGAACTCCATGGCATGTTGTAAATCTTTGCCTTTGGTAGCAGGAAGGATCCCGGCTTCTATAATGTCTTCCAATCTATCGAAAGAGTTTTGCGATTGAGAGCCAATCGCCAGTGCGTGAACACGAATTAAATCAGCCAGTGGGGCTGTGCCACGTCTTTTTAAGTTGATCGAATTGTTATGACGACCATCTTTTTCCATGACGAAATCTTTAAAGAAGCCTAATGGTGGAGTACGGTTTAACGCATTCCGAGCAAGACAGGCTAAAAAGCGGTTATTTTTTTTCGCTTTTCTTAGAATGAAGGCATTTAATTGTTCAGCCCATTTAGGTCTGCCATACACGCCATACAAATCGAAGAAAATAGAACAGTTTAATAAAGCTTGAGGGTTCGGATTTTCAATCCAGTCAGCAAAGCAATCTTCCCATTGAGATTGAGTTTTACGGTATTCAGGGTTAGTCGCCATAATATCGCCAGTGCAATATGTATATCCACAAGCCGCTAGGCCATCACATACATAGTTAGCCAGGTTTTCAAAATATTCACCGTGTAGTGATTCTTGATAATCATTGTCGAGGATAATGGCATTATCTTGATCGGTGACGATTAATTGTTCATCACGCGCCATTGAACCCAGTGCAAGAAAACAGTAGGGCACAGGTGGTGGACCAAACTTTTCTTCAGCTAATTCAAGGAGGCGTTGCTTAAAGCTACGGCCAATTTCTGACATTGCACGACCGACCATATGCGAGTTAGCATCCTCGTTAACCATACGGACAAAACAAGCACTGTTTTGCTGAGACAATACAGTTAAATCTTCAATGCTGTTTTGCTGAAAAATACTGCTGACTATTAGCAAACTGTTTTGAGATTCATATCGAATAATATCGGTGACTTCAATTAAGCCGATAGGTTGCCTGTTTTTTAAAATCGGTAGATGGTGAACGTTGTAACGAAGCATTAATAGCATGGCTTCAAAAATATAGGCATTATGATCTAACGATATGAGCTCGGTAGACATCACTTCGCCCACTGGCGTGTCAACGTCTAAGCCTTCAGCAATGACTTTTGCACATAGATCGCGAACGGTAATGATGCCGACAAAACTGTTTCCGCCTTCATCTGTGAGGCTTGGATCATTAATGATGGCTGCTGACACATTCTCATTGGTCATAATCCTGGCAACATCTTGAATTGATGTTGTATTAGACAACATCACAGGTTCAGCACTCAGAATGGTTTTTACTTTAGATGTAGTGAGAGAGTTAGCATCATCACTATTATCCTCAACAGCTTGCTGTAATCGAATACTGCCTTCAACTTCAACAAAGTCAGCAAAGACATCGTAACGTTCACAAAACTCTTCAAAAATATTTTCGGGAATGCAATAAAGCAGCGTGTCTTTAACTGCTTTTGCAGGGTAGCGAACTTTATTGTTGGTTAATAAGCCAAGCTGTCCAAACAAACCACCTTGATCGAGTCGATTATAGAGTTCACCTTTACGACGGTATATTTCTACTACGCCGCTACGGATCATATACAGATCATGAATCTTATCTTCAAATTCAATCACCATACTGTCAGAACGATAGTAAGAGATTTCGACGCTTTTAGACACTTCGATTAACGCTTGCTCAGGCAGTTGATCAAAAGGTGGGTACTGGCGGATGAAGTTTCGAATTTCAAGTAGTTCGACTTCCATTATTCGCTCGATATTATTGATTTGGTTATAACAATCATTATATGGCATTTATTATGACTATGCAGTTAAGTCGCAAACAAGTTTTCAATAGTAAAATCGTGTCTACAAAAACTTTGTTAATAAGGCCTTAGAGTGTAAACAGTGAATGAGCTTTTATTTATGGATGATTTTAATTGATAGCTAAAGCCATGTTTATATGCGCTTGCAGAGGGTGCTGATGAATAAAGGTGGTTATAGGTGATTATTTTTGATGTGAATGTGCTGGATTTATAGACATAAAAAAACGCGCCTAAAGCGCGTTTTTTAAATCAATGACCTCTCGAACCAGAGGGTAGATTTAGAAGTTTGCAGATTTTGGTGCACGTGGGAATGGGATCACGTCACGGATATTACTTACGCCTGTAACGTAAGATACTAAACGTTCAAAACCTAAACCGAAGCCTGCGTGAGGGACTGTGCCATAACGACGCAGATCACGGTACCACCAGTAATCTTCTTGGTCTAATTCCATCTCAGCTAAACGCGCATCAAGTACGTCTAAACGTTCTTCACGTTGTGCGCCGCCAATAATTTCACCGATACCAGGTGCAAGTACGTCCATTGCTGCCACTGTTTTACCATCGTCATTCAAGCGCATGTAGAATGCTTTAATGTCTTTCGGGTAGTTTTTAACAACAACAGGGGCTTTAAAATGTTCTTCAGCAAGGTAACGCTCATGCTCAGAATGTAAATCGATACCCCATTCAACGTCAAATTCAAATTTCTTATCACACGCTTTAAGAATTTCGATTGCGTCAGTGTAATCAATTTGAGCAAAGTCACTGGTTACGAATGCTTCTAAACGCTCGATTGCTGTTTTCTCAACACGTTGTGCAAAGAACTCTAAATCGTCACGACGTTCTTCTAATACTGCGCGGAAGCAATACTTAAGCATGTCTTCAGCTAATTTTGCAGCATCATCTAAGTCAGCAAATGCGACTTCAGGTTCAACCATCCAGAACTCAGCTAAATGACGACTCGTGTTTGAGTTTTCTGCGCGGAATGTTGGGCCAAAGGTATACACTTTAGACAGTGCACACGCATATGTTTCAGCGTTTAACTGACCAGAAACCGTTAGGAATGATTCTTTACCGAAGAAATCTTCAGAAAAATCGACAGCACCTTTATCTGTGCGCGGTAAGTTTTCCATGTCTAATGTTGATACACGGAACATTTCACCAGCACCTTCAGTATCTGAAGCAGTGATTAATGGGGTAGATACCCAAATGTAACCCTGTTCGTTATAAAAACGATGGATAGCTTGAGATAAACAGTTACGTACACGGGCAACGGCACCAATAATGTTAGTGCGAGGACGTAAATGTGCAAGTTCGCGAAGGTACTCGATAGAGTGACGCTTAGCTGCCATAGGATAAGTATCAGGATCTTCAACAAAACCTGTTACTTCAACCTTGGTGACTTGCATTTCAAATGCTTGACCTTTACCTGGAGACTCAACGACTTCACCAGTCATGATCACTGAACAACCAGCAGTAAGCTTAAGCACTTCTTCAGTATAATTATCTAAATTATTCGGTACTACGCCTTGAATAGGATCAAAACATGAACCGTCATAAACAGCTAGGAATGAAATACCAGCTTTAGAATCGCGGCGAGATCGAACCCAACCACGTACTGTAACTTGCGAACCAATCGCGAAGTCACCTTTAAATACAGAAGCGACAGATGTAATGCTCATTGTTGCTTAGTTCTCCAATGGATCAATGATAAAAATAAGTGCTTTATATTACCTTGATATCGGCTTTTCACAAGCCGAAAAAGCCCTTATAACAAGATTATTAGCTAACTTTTAACAATATCGACTGTTTAATGGGGTAAATCATCTTTAAACGACTAAAATTGATCTTAATTTATGCTTGTAAGCGTATGAACAAAGAGTATATTTTATTATCATCTAATTGATGTAGGTGGTTAAATGTCCAAAACCAAAGTTCTGCAATTTATATTAACTGTGCTATCCATTACTGGTTGGGCATTAGCTGTTTACGCGCTTATCGTGTTTGGTGAAGCAAGACCCGACAGAGCTGTTGGCTATTATATGAGCAAAGGTGTTGAAGTACGCTTTAATTGGGATCCTGACTTAACAATCAAATTAGAGTACTTAATTTGGTGGTGTGCAGGGATAAGCTTAGTGAACCTAGCAGTTAACTATTACGCGCAAACGTCACGAAAGATAGAATACTGGGTCAATATTCCTTTGTTACTACTGGTTTCTCTTGCTGCGGGGTTTTATATTCGTTACGTAATATAAGCTAAATTATTTTAAATGCTGTAAATCAATATGACGGCACAGTAAATCAATAATTGCTGCCGTCACTCCCCAAATAAACTTTCCTTTGTACGGCATATAATGCACATCAAAATCATTGCCGTTTCGCATAAAACTAAAAGTATATCGATTACTCGCGTTAAAGAAGTATTGTAGTGGCACCCAAAAGGTTTCAGACACTTCACCTGGATCTAATATGATATCAAAAGGTTGTTTTATTATTCCGACAATCGGGGTTACTTCAAAACCGGTAAAAGTGGCGTGAGGAGGGAAGTTACCAATAACGGTAACATTATCAGCAGTTAAACCAATTTCTTCGTCAGCTTCTCTAAGCGCGGTTTCAATCATGCTGTTATCTGCGTCATCAACTTTACCGCCAGGAAAGCTATATTGTCCTGGGTGCGCTCTTAAATGCAGTGCACGTCGAGTCAGTAATATTTGTAACTGTCCATTAACTTCCATTAACGGCACTAGTACTGCAGCCTTTCGTAAGCTTCTATTAATCGGTGCTGAGGTTATTTCGCTAGCGAGGCTTTGAAGAGAGAAATGTACATTGAATTGAGTGGCGTTCATTTATTCCCCCGTTGGTTGTGTAACAGTATTAATTACTTATTATTTAAGCCCATCATAAGAGATTGTTGCTTTGAAAGCATCATATATAAAACATCTCTGCTAGCACCTTTCTTATATTGTTTCAGTGATTTGTGATGCACATTGCTTGTGCGTTTTTTGCACCAAAATACTATCTGCACCAATACATTCATGATTAAATTCAAACGGTCAAAATGTAAGCTTGGTTTTTTGCTGTTTGTAAGTTGCTGAATACATGTAAATTAACCTGTCACCTTAATGAAATATCACTGTAGTTAAACTGTGATGTTTTACTGGCATGGTTAGTGCTGAGTTATTAACCAGTTATGTTATTCGCGAGGAAGACAAATATGGGACTGGAAAAGTTACTGTATTTGCAAGGCGTAGGGGCTGAATTTATTGATTGCTTTGGCAACAATATTCACATTTGCCCTGAAGATAGAAATGGAATTCTAAAATCAATGTGTTTGGGTTATTTAGATAAAGATCCGAATAAACAGAGTTTCAGTGATGCTTATATTGAGCAACGGATTTATGAACTTGACGTAAAGCCATGGCTAATTCCTTTGCATCATTTTCAGTGGAGCAATGTTGATGAACCAGTAGTGGAAGTATTTTTCCCTGAATCATTTATCGGGCAACTGCGGGTTGAAATCATTAGCGAACAAGGCGATGTTTATCGTTTTCAAGTGCATAGTCATCAGCTATCCATTGTTGGTGATTATCAACTTGATTCAATTAAGTACTTCAAATACCAATATCGATTAAATCTTGAATCTAATATGCCAGTGGGTCTTGGTTATCATCAAATCAGTTTAACCACCGAATCAGATAATTACACCCAAACATATACTGGCATATTTATGCTTGCGCCGCGCAGTGCATATTGTGGCACTGTTGAGCATCAAGAGTCGGAATTAACAACGCATTTAAAAGCTAATTCAGCTTCCAAGCTAGGTTCAAATGCTCATGTGAACACAAATGAAGTTGATGCCAGTAAACCTTGGGGAATAAGCACGCAGCTTTATAGCATTAAGAGTCACAGTCAATGGGGCATTGGTGACTTTAACGACTTGCAAAAGCTAATTGATTATTCAGCTGAACAAGGTGCTGATTTTATATTATTAAATCCGCTGCATGCTTTAGGTTTACCCGATAGTGTCAGCCCGTACAGCCCTGATGATCGCCGTCGATTGAATCCTTTATATATCCACATTGAATCAGTAGACGAATACGCAAGTATCGCGGCCATAATCCAGTCTGATGAATTTGATAATAAAAAAACGAATTTATTCAATGAAGAGCTACTCAATTACTCGGCTGTTTATCAAGTTAAGTATTCAATCTATCGATTATTGTTTGACGTATTTATCGCTAAAAATAGCTCGAAACGTTCAAAGCGATTTAAACAATTCACTCAATTTAAAAAGCAACAGGGAGAAGCTTTAAGTCAATTTGTCGATCATCAATTAGCTTTATCCAATAGCAGCCCAGCAGCTGAACCTCATCATATTAATGTTAGCTATGAAGCTGATTTTATTTGTTACTTACAGTTTGTGGCTGCAGAACAATTAGCTTTATGTCAGTTAAAAGCTAAATCTGTCGGCATGCAGATTGGCTTAGTCAGGGACATGGCTGTTGGGGCATCTCCAACGGGTTCTGAGGTACAGCAAAATGCTAGCTATTTTTGCCAGCAAGCGAATATCGGCGCGCCGCCAGATCCTTTCGCGCCACAAGGGCAGAATTGGGGGCTAACCCCACTTGATCCTATTAACCTTCAGCAGCAAAGTTACCAGCATTTTATTACGCTCATTCGCAGTAATATGGAGTCTTGTGGTGGGTTACGGATTGATCATGTGATGGGGTTATTACGTTTATGGTGGTGGCCTACAGATACTCATCTCGGTAATGGTGCTTATGTTTATTATCCACTAGATACGTTATTGGCGATTCTATGTCTCGAAAGTCAGCGAGCGCAATGTTTATTAATTGGTGAAGACTTAGGCATTGTTCCACCTGAGATTGTTCAAAACTTATCAAAAGCTAAAATCTTTTCTAACGAACTGTTCTATTTCACAAAAAATTACCATGGGTTTACACCGCCTGAATTTTATAAACCACATAGTTTGATGATGTTAGCAAATCATGATGTACCAACACTGTCAGCTTGGTGGAATGGCGACGACATTCAGTTAAGACAACAACTTGGTTTAACAGACACTGAGCAGAAATATAACGCGTTGAACGACAGGCTTAATGAGAAACTGCAATTATTAGATTTGCTTAAATCAAAGCACTTTTTACCGCCACACAGCACTTTAGACGATATCAAACAGCCTGCGCTTATTCATGCATGGTTATCACTTACAGCATCCGGTGAATCCATGTTGTATAGCGTTCAACTTGACGATCTTATCAATGAAGTTAAGCCGATAAATATTCCAGGAACTTGGAAAGAATATCCTAATTGGCGGCGCAGGTTGTCTCAGAGTTTAGAGCAAATAATGGACTCAGAAGATGTGAAGCAAAAACTTCATATTGTTAATCGTGCTCGTCATTGCAAGCAATCTGCACTTGCAGAATCGTGTTCGCAATCGGCAGGTTCAATTGAATAACATTTTGATGTAACGGCCAACAAATCCAACTTATTAAGACTGTTGCTAACCATTAAGTGCAAGTAGTAGGGCGACAGTAACAAATTAACTTTTACATGGAGCAATAAACAATGACGACTAATGCCCCTTATTTTAATCATGGATCTGATATCGCAATTTTAAGCGGTGACTATACCGATGTGTTTTCACTCTTAGGTATGCATAAGGCTGAAAATGGTAAGTCATTATTGGTGCGTTCTTTCATTAAAGGCGCGATTGCCGTTGAAGTGATGAGTTTGAAAGACGGTAAAAAAGTGGCTGAACTTGCCCAGATAGACGATCAAGGTTTATTTGCCGGCGTGATGGGACGAAGGGTAAAGCCTTTTTTGTATAGCCTAAAAGTCACTTATCCAATGAGCGTTGAAACCATTATCGATCCTTATCAATTTAGCTCGCTGATAAACCCAGATGATGTGTATTTATTTGCTGAGGGAAAACAGCAAAAGAGTTATCAGTTGCTAGGTGCAAACTGGCGCCAAACGCAAGGCGTTGAAGGAGTACATTTTTGCGTCTGGGCGCCCAATGCTAAGCGAGTGTCTTTGGTTGGCGATGTTAATCACTGGGATGGCAGGCAGCATGTTATGCGTTTTCACCCAAGTAACGGTATATGGGAAATCTTTTTACCCCATGCCAGTGCTGGGCAATTTTATAAGTATCAAATTACCAATCAATATGGTGAACAGGTTGAAAAGGCGGATCCATACGCAGTACAAATGCAATCTGCACCAGGCAACTCTTCAGTTATTCCAGCAAAAAGTGATTATCAATGGAATGACAATCACTGGCTTACAAAGCGTGGCGATACACAATTACATCATGCACCAATGTCGACCTATGAAGTTCAACTAGCCTCGTGGAAACGTAAAGGTGAATGGGGTGATGAATATTTAAACTATCAAGACTTAATAGACCAACTCATACCTTATATTGAAGAAATGGGTTTTACCCATCTTCAATTGATGCCCATTAGTGAATACCCATTTGACGGTTCATGGGGATATCAGCCCGTAGGTTTGTACGCAGCGACTTATAGATTTGGTGATCCTGTAGGTTTGAAAGCCTTTATTGATGCCTGCCATGCCCGTGATATTGGTGTTTTGCTGGATTGGGTACCTGCACACTTTCCAAAAGATCCTCATGGTTTATCAAAGTTTGATGGTAGCTGCTTGTATGAACATGAAGATCCACGTCAAGGGGAACACCCTGATTGGGACACTTTGATTTACAACTATGGTCGCGGTGAAGTACAAAGTTTTTTGCTCAGTAACGCGTGTTATTGGTTAGAAGAGTTTCATTTCGACGGACTGCGTTTAGATGCCGTGTCATCGATGCTGTATTTAGATTACAGCCGAGATTCAGGGCAATGGTTACCTAATGAATATGGTGGTCGTGAAAACATTCAAGCCATCGAATTCTTGAAGCTATTGAATGAACGGATTTATGCATCCTATCCAGGCGTGACCATGATTGCTGAAGAGTCGACGGCGTGGCCTGGGGTAACTAACTCCACTGAAAATGGCGGCTTAGGCTTTGGGTTTAAATGGAACATGGGCTGGATGAATGACAGCTTAAGCTATTTAAAACGCGATCCCATTTATCGAAGTCATCACCATCATGAACTGACCTTTGCGCTGGTTTATGCATACACCGAGCAATTTATATTATCCGTCAGCCATGATGAAGTGGTACATGGTAAAGGCTCGCTGCTACACAAAATCCCAGGTGATGATTGGCAAAAATTTGCCACATTACGGGCATACTTTGGCTTAATGTGGGGCCAACCAGGTAAGAAGTTAATCTTTATGGGGTCTGAGTTTGCTCAACGTGATGAGTGGAACCATAACCAAAGTTTAGATTGGCATTTACTACAATATGCACCACATCAAGGCATGCAAGATTGGGTGAGGGATTTAAATAACCTCTATCTGCAATATCCTTGTATGTACGAATTAGATCATCAAACCACCGGCTTTCAATGGCTCGACTGTGATAACAGTCAACACAGTGTGTTTAGCTTTGTACGCTATGCAAAATCAACCGATGAACATTTAGTCTTCATCATTAATATGACCCCACAAGTCCATCATCATTTTCGTGTTGGATTACCACTTGAGCAAGATTATGTCGAAGTGCTTAACAGTGATAGTCATTGTTATGGTGGCAGTGATGTGACCAATAGTGTCATTGCTTACGATAAGGAAGCCTGGCAGGGAATGAAAGGCAGTGGTGTGATCACTGTGCCACCGTTAGCTTGTGTTGTGTTAGCCGTTAACTCAAATAATGTGCTGGATGAGGATTAGTCATGTCATATGCTAAATCTCAACAACTTTTAGAGAGTGTAGCAACTGGTAGCCCTTATCCATTGGGTTCATCTGTGGATGATAATGGGGTTAACTTTTCATTATTTTCAGCTCATGCAACCAAGGTGGTGCTTTGTATTTTCGACCAATATGGTTTGAATGAGCAACAGTTTGTCCTACCGCAAAAAACCAGACAAATTTGGCACGGTTATCTTGAAGGACTGACTGCAGGGACTTTATATGGCTATCGCGTTTACGGCCCTTACCAGCCGATGCTTGGACATCGATTTAACCACCATAAATTATTGCTCGACCCATATGCAAAACAACTGCTAGGTGAGCTTGAACCCAATGATGCCAATTACGGGTATGCACTAGACAGTAGCGAGTCCGACCTGTCTTTTTGCGATATTGATAACGCGAATTTTATGCCTAAATGTGTGGTGATAGACGATCGCGCATTAAAGCAAAAAACGATAAAGCGTCCAAACATTCCTTTAGAGCAAACCATTATTTATGAAACACATGTGAAAGGCTTTAGTGTCTTGAATCATGAGGTTGACGATGAAATTAAGGGAACCTTCGCAGGTCTTGCATCAAAAAACTCAATTCAATACCTATCTCAGCTCGGGGTTAATTGCATTGAACTATTACCTGTACAAAGTTTTTTCAATGAACCCTTCTTGATTGAAAAAAACCTAAGTAATTACTGGGGCTATAACAGTATTGGTTTTTTTGCACCCAATCCAAGTTATCTCAGTGGTGACAGTATCACTGAGTTTCGAGACATGGTGGATGCTTTCCATGAAGCGAATATCGAAGTCATTTTGGATGTAGTTTATAACCATACGGCAGAAGGTAATCGCCTAGGCCCAACGTTAAGCTTTCGCGGAATTGATAACGCCAGTTATTACCGCTTAGTGTCAAACGATCAGCGTTTATACATTAACGATACGGGTTGCGGAAATACGTTTAACTCCAATCATCCGCAAGTATTACAGCTGATCATGGACTCACTACGTTATTGGGTTGAGGTCATGGGAGTGGATGGCTTTAGATTTGATTTAGCCAGTTGCTTAGGTCGTGAAACCTATGGTTTTGACCCTGGGTGTGGTTTTTTTGATGCGATATCTCAAGATCCAGTGCTATGCCAAGTGAAACTGATTGCAGAACCCTGGGACATAGGTCCTGGAGGCTACCAATTGGGTAATTATCCTATTGCTTTCAGTGAATGGAACGATAGATATCGCGATACTATGAGACGATTTTGGCGTGGTGATAATGGCATGTTGCCTGAATTTGCTAGACGCTTTCATGGTTCTGGTGACTTTTTTGAACATCATGGCCGCAGTCCCTCAGCCAGTATTAATTTTATCACCAGCCATGATGGTTTTACTTTGCATGACGTGGTGAGTTATCAGCAACGTCATAATCTAGATAATGGCGAGGATAATCGTGATGGTCATCATGAAAACCTCAGCCATAACTATGGCGTAGAAGGGCAAACGGATGACGGTGATATTCTTCAAATTCGTTCACGTCAGCAGCGAAACCTTCTCACCACATTAATGCTATCCCAAGGCGTGCCAATGTTATTAAGTGGCGATGAAATGGGGCATAGCCAACAAGGTAACAATAATGCTTACTGCCAAGATAATCGTATTTGTTGGATTGATTGGCAAAATATCGATTGGCCATTGGTCGAGTTTACCGCCGAACTAATCAAATTACGTAAACGTTTCCCTGCCTTATGTCATCGCGAATTTATACATCAGCCAGAAGATCAAAATGACAATGGATTTATCTGGTATAGCCGACACGCCGAACCCATGGCCAAGCGTCAGTGGAGCGAGTTTGAAGCGCGCACATTAGCGGTGGTATTAACGTGCGAAACCTTACCGCCTTATCAACACCCTCAAGCCTTATTACTACTGCTTAATGCCGATGAGCAATCACAACAATTTGTTTTGCCGATTATTGAAGGTTTTAGCCAGTGGCAACCGTTAATCAACACGCAGCAACTTGCTAATAGTGATATTGAAAGCTTGTTGGCGAAAAACAAAGTCAAAGTCGCTGTTACAACCATAGATGATGGCGCATCAGAACAAGTTGTAGAACCGAGTTATGCATGCAGCTATCAACTGACCTTGTTAGGCAGAAGCTTAATGTTATTCCATGCATGTGAACAGCAAAACGAATAAACATCTATATAAATGAATTAACTCAAATTTTTATCAAATAAATTTCGAAATTAACATTTAAATTAAGCGGGTAATAAAGGAGTTTTATCGATGACTGTGACTAAAGGAAAAACGCCAGCAACAAATGTAGGCTCGGCGGACAATTTATCTGCTGTGAATAATGCCGAAGAAGTGAAACAAAAGCCTGTAGCTAAGACCAAAGCTAAAACGGCGAAACGCACCGCTAAAAAGCCAGTCGCCAACAAGAACACAGCTAATACAAAAGTCACTGATTGTGACCCATGCGATACCTTAGCTGCAACATTTGAACGCCAGTTTCATGGGGCATTGTGCCGCGATGAACAAGCCGTGAACGATATTTATAGTGCGCTTGCTTCAACAGTTAAATCGCAATTATTACCGCAATGGCGAGAAACTCGGTTAAAAGATAACCAGTATCAGCAAAAACAAATAGCCTACTTATCGTTAGAGTTCTTAATGGGACGTACCTTAGGCAATGCCTTACTCAGTTTAGATTTAACCCAAGAGACTAACGATGCATTAACGGATTATTCAGCCAATTTAGAAACCCTGCAAGAGGCGGAGTTAGATGCAGGTTTAGGTAACGGCGGTTTAGGGCGCTTAGCGGCATGCTTTTTAGACAGTTGTGCCAATTTAGATTTATCAGTTGTGGGCTACGGTATTCGTTATGAATATGGCATGTTCAAACAAAAATTGGTTGATGGTTATCAGGTAGAGCAACCTGATCGCTGGTTACGTGAAGGCAACCCATGGGAAGTGAGAATGGCAAACCATGCCATTACAGTGCCTTTTTTTGGTCATACAGAATCTTATGTCGATCCTGAAGGTCACCGGCACTATGTGTGGGTTGATACCCAAGATGTTCAGGCTGTTCCCCATGATATGCCAGTGCCAGGGTTTAAAAATGGCCGCATCAATACTTTGCGGTTATGGAAAGCTGAAGCCACTGATGACTTTGATTTAGCAGAGTTTAATGATGGTGATTATACCGAAGCGGTAGCCCGTAAAAACTTAGCCGAACAAATTACCATGGTGCTTTACCCCAACGATGCAAGTGAAAACGGTAAAGAGTTACGATTAAGGCAACAATACTTTTTATCATCAGCCAGTCTGCAAGATATTTTACAACGCTACATTACAGTATTCGGCCAAGACTTTAGCCGCTTTAGTGAACTAAACGTCATGCAGCTTAATGATACCCATCCTAGTATTGCAGTCCCTGAGATGATGCGCCTATTGATGGATAATTATGGCTTAGCTTGGGATCAAGCATGGGACATCACTTCAAAAAGCGTTGCTTATACCAATCACACTTTATTACCTGAAGCACTTGAACGCTGGCCAGTGCGTATGTTGAAAAACATGCTGCCGCGGATTTTAGACATAATTTACGAAATCAATGCGCGCTATCTTGAAGAAGTCGCGCATCAATGGCCTGGTGATAACCATAAACTTGCCAGTATGTCGATTATTGAAGAAGGACCAGAGCCTCATGTGCGAATGGCTTATTTAGCGATTGTGGCAAGCTTTTCGGTGAATGGGGTTGCTGGTCTGCATACTGATTTACTGAAAAAAGGTTTGTTTAAAGACTTTTATCAATTGTGGCCACAAAAGTTTAATAACAAAACCAACGGCGTAACGCCAAGACGCTGGCTTGCTCACTGTAATCCTAGGCTAGCTGATTTATTAAATCGCCGTTTAGGTGAGCAATGGGTGACGGATTTAACTCAGTTGACAGCGCTAAATGCGTTCACTGATGACAAAGCGTTTATGAAACAGTGGCAACAAGTGAAATTCGACAACAAGGTCGATTTAGCCAAGTTAGTCCTTGAAGAATGCAATGTGTCGTTTGATCCTGCAATGATGTTTGATGTGCAGGTAAAAAGGATCCATGAGTACAAAAGACAGTTATTAAATATTCTGCATGTCATCCATTTATACCAACGTATTGTAGCGGGTGATACCGAAGGCCTACAGCCTCGTTGTGTGCTTATTGGTGGTAAAGCTGCTCCTGGTTACGCCATGGCCAAGCAAATTATCAAATTAGCCAACAATGTCGCGCATATGGTGAATTCAGATCCCGTCGTTACGCCTTATCTGCGTTTTGCTTTCTTGCCAAATTACAACGTTAGCGCTATGGAAAAAATATGTCCTGGTACCGATTTATCTGAGCAAATTTCAACAGCAGGTAAAGAAGCGTCAGGTACTGGCAACATGAAATTTATGATGAACGGTGCGATGACCATTGGCACATTAGATGGCGCCAATATCGAGATGCTTGAAGAAGTAGGGGAAGAAAACTTTTTCCTCTTTGGTCTTAATGCAGACCAGGTCAGCCAACTTAAAACAAACTATAACCCTCAACAATTTATTCAACAATCGACCGCTCTACAGCAAGTATTAACCATGCTGAAAAGTGGTCATTTCAATTTAGTGGAACCGGGCATTTTCGACAGCATTATTCATGCTATTGAAGATCCTTTTGATCAATGGATGATCGCAGCAGATTTCGAAGCTTATAAAGTCGCTCAAGACCAAGTGTCTAAAGCATATGCTGATCAACAGCATTGGACGCAAATGAGTATTCGAAATACTGCCGCAAGCGGACGTTTTTCAAGTGACAACACTATTAGTGCATATCGTGACGAAATTTGGCTAGCCAAATAATCATCAGATAGCTAAAGGGCTTGTTAGCTTGCTAGAAGTGCGTTTTCTACAAGTTGCAGCCCCTAACCAAAGTCGTACAGTTAGGAGTTAATATTTATGTCGAATGTTCGTTATATTAGTAATCTTACCCGCGATACCTATGCGCTTATTTTAGCTGGTGGACGAGGTTCTCGTTTACATGAGCTAACCGATTGGCGTGCAAAACCTGCCTTATATTTTGGTGGTAAATTCCGCATTATCGATTTTCCATTATCTAATTGCATTAACTCAGGCATTCGCCGAGTTGGGGTTGTTACCCAATACAAATCTCATTCTTTGATACGCCATGTCAGCCGTGGTTGGGGTCACTTTAAAAAAGAACTCGGTGAGTCGGTAGAGATATTACCTGCATCACAGCAAACCTCAGGAAATTGGTATGAAGGCACCGCCGATGCAGTGTTTCAAAATATCGATATCATTCGCCATGAAATACCTAAATACGTGATGATTTTATCTGGCGACCATGTCTATCGTATGGATTATGCAGGTTTACTTGCAGCCCATGCTGAATCTGGTGCTGACATGACAGTATGTTGCCTAGAAACCCCAATTCCAGAAGCGGCAGGCTCATTTGGTGTGATGGAAGTGGATGAAGATAAAAGAGTGATTGGTTTTGAAGAAAAACCAGAGCTGCCTAAATCGATTCCGGGTAACGAAGAGTTCTGTTTAGCCTCAATGGGCAACTATGTATTCAATACTAAATTCTTGTTTGACCAACTGCGAAAAGATGCTGACAACGCGAATTCTGACCGAGATTTTGGCAAAGACATTATTCCAGCCATCATTAAAGAAGCCAATGTGTTTGCATTTCCGTTTACCAGTGCAGTACCAGACGAGCCAGCGTATTGGCGTGATGTAGGCACCTTAGATTCATTTTTCCAAGCTAACATGGAATTACTTTCGCCAACCCCAGCGTTAAACCTGTATGACGCCAAGTGGCCGATTTGGACTTATCAAGAACAATTGCCACCAGCAAAGTTTGTTTTTGATGATGACGACCGCCGCGGTATGGCAGTGGATTCTATTATCTCTGGTGGTTGTATTATTTCGGGCGCTAAAGTTAAACGCAGTGTGCTGTTTGATGAAGTCAGAGTTTGCTCTTATTCATTGGTTAAAGATTCAGTGTTGCTTCCAGATGTGGTGGTACTTAAAAACTGCAAAATTCAAAATGCGATTATTGATCGCGGCTGCGTAATACCTGAGGGCATGGAAATAGGTTACAGCCGCGAGCAAGACTTAGCCCGTGGTTTTAGAGTCTCTGAAAAAGGTATCACTTTAGTCACCCGTAAAATGCTCGGGCTGCCAGTAGGTTACGAGTAAATCTGACTCAATGAGCGGTTATGTCAATAAATAGCCGCTTGTTAGTTAGATATCGCTATCGACGTAATGAATTCCAAATTAAATATTGAAAAGGTAACCAGCAACGTGAAAAAAGTGTTGATGATCGCAGCAGAAAACGACGCAATAAAAGGGGCCAAAGTAGGTGGAATGGCTGATGTTATCCGTGACTTACCCCCAGCACTCGCTAAAGTAGATGTGTGTGTTGATGTGGCAATGCCTAATTATGGTTTCATTGCCAAAGACAACAATGCAGAGTTTATTGCTAAGGTCGTGGTAAAGTTTGGCGCCAATCTCGAAACAATCGATGTCTACAAAATGCCTGCGCCATTTTTAACAGCGACTGGCTTGCAAGATAAAAGCACGCAAGATACAAGCTCCCAAGGCAAAAGTATTGAGTTAACTAGCTCAGTTTATTTGTTTGATCATCATTTATTTAATAGCCCAGATAACCAAGTGTATACCGAAGGTGCTCCTGACCGTCCGTTTGCAGAAGATGCCACTAAGTTTGCCTTATTTAACTTAGTGGTAGCGCAAGCTTATATCGATGCAGTCATAGCCCCGGTTGATATCTTGCATATGCATGATTGGCATGCAGGAATGTTAGTGATGCTACGTGCCTTTGCATCTGAATATGCAGCGCTTAAAGCCTTACCTTGTGTGTTTTCTATTCATAATTTAGCCTTGCAGGGCATTCGTCCAATTCGAGAAGATGTGTCCTCGTTTACGGCATGGTTTCCTGAGTTAACGATGAAATTAACTCAAGCACAGAAAATCCAAATCAGTGACCCTCGTTATGCTCATTGTATTAACCCGATGAAAATGGGCATTGAACTCAGTGATAAGGTCCATTTGGTGTCGCCGACTTATGCCAATGAAGTATTAATGGCATCCGATCACCAAAACGGGTTTTTTGGCGGTGAAGGTTTAGAAGGCTCATTGCTTGATAAGCATCATCGAGGTGACGTAGTCGGTATACTTAATGGCTGTATTTATGAAACTCAGGCGACTCATGACCAAGTGTCCCATGACCAAGAGAGTAAAGTGTCTCAAGTAAGTAAAGTGTCGAAAGTCGCTAAATCTGTAAAGCCTGTTTCCAGCAAACAAATTGCACAAGTATTTGAACATTCTCAGCAAGCCGTTATTAAGTGGCTTGGTAAATCTGAGTATGTAAAAGCAGTCGATCAAATTGCTTTAACACGCTTACAAATGCTGATGGCAAAACAATCAAAGCCTAGTGTAGCCTGTGATTTTTTAATGACATCAGTAGGGCGTTTAACCGATCAAAAAGTGTTATTGCTAAGGCAAGCCAACGGTAATTCAGGTTCTATTTTACAATCTGTTTTACAGCGACTAAAACAAGCTAAACCTAAAGCAATATTTATCCTTTTGGGCAGTGGCGATAAACAAATTGCCGCAGAGTTTCAAAAAGTCGCTGCAAACAACGATAACTTTGTGTTTCTTAACGGTTACGATGACAGTTTATCAACCAGCCTATATCAATACGGTGAGCTGTTTATGATGCCAAGCAGTTTTGAGCCTTGTGGAATAAGCCAATTATTAGCCATGAAACACGGCCAAGTGTGTATTGCCCATGGCGTCGGTGGCCTAAGAGACACGATTGCAGATAAATATAATGGCTGGTTATTTGAAGGCAATAATTTACAACACCAAGCCCAGCAATTGCTATTAGTACTCGAGCAAGCGTTAACCATGCACAATGACAATCCAGATGAGTATTTGGCCATGAGACAATCTGCCAGTGAAGTTCGATTTACTTGGCACAAAGTCGCGCAAGAGTATTTAGAAAAGCTTTACTCTAGTTAAGGTTAATTATCTAAAGGTTTGATAAACAAAGCTCGCACATATAACAATCTGCGAGCTTTGTATCTTGAGCACATGGCTGTTAGTCATTGATATTAATCCTAGTCAATCTATCTTCTTCCTAATCAAACTTAATCAGTAAAGACTTAAAACCTACCTAAAAGAGCTATCGAATCTTTAATGTAAATCCATTAAGCTATTGAAAATTAGTTTTATTAAAGTGTTATCTTCTAGGAAGATGCTAATCCGAAATCAAGTGATTTTTAGATTATGGTGGGTTGAATGGCAAAGTTTAGTTTTCATAAAGAAGTATGGTTATTAAAAGATCCACAATGGCTGTCCGATAGGGCGCTTGCTTGGGAGCCCATAGAATTTCAGTTGCTATGTGACGGTGTTAACAAAAATAGAATATCCGCAATGAAACGATATTTCATTAAAGGAGAATGGACTGAAGGTTCTGAATATGCCCCTTCACTTGAGACTAGAATGAGGTGGTGCCCTACAATTTCAACATCTTATATTGATGAAATGGCCAGTGAAGCCACGACACAATATGGAACAAAATACCTCAGGGAAACATTAGTTAAATCAGTAATGAAAGTAGTGCCTGAAGAGTTTATGCCTTTTGATGATTGGCATCGTCGTTTAACTCTGTTCCAGTGGGTGACCAATGATGAAGTTGAATATACAGATAAGCTAATAGAATACAATTCCTTTCAAGTTAGAGCATTTCCTCTTGAAGCGAGCAAAAAAAATGATTTCTCTATGTCTTTTATTAGGCATGCCAATAATTGGTTAAGTATGTGTGGTAGTAATCAATATCAAGGATTCTTGATTTTACTGCCTTTTTGGTTCTCTTCGCTGCATCATATGGATAAGTCGGCTTTTGAGCGTAAACAAAACCTCAAGTCAATAAGTCAGCTGTTTCTTTATATAAGGCACTTTATACCCCAGCACGCATGCCACGCAGCATCCCAAGCAAAAAAAGAGTTTGTCACTGAATTTTTAAAGTGTGTTGAAAAGTATGGCTTCACTTTGGAAAGAATGGCTGAGTTATGGGAAGCAGCTCTTGAAGATAAAGAAGATGAATGGGTCGATAAAAGATTAACAAAAGAATTTTCACTAACTTTAGATAATACAGAATCCGAATATAAACGTGCATTCTTTAGCACTTTTATATCTAATTTTGATGAAGGTGAAGATCCAATTTCTCATATTTTTTATCAATTAAAGAAAAATGAGTTCTGTCTGCATGAATATGTTCCTAAAGAAGTTAAGTTAGTCAATTTAGAGAGTATGCTATCAAAAGAGTTTAAGTCGGAAGTCGGACAGGGTGATGCTTACCATTACAGATTTGAAATGTCATCTAAATATATAGGCACTGATAGATCAATCTTGTTTTTGAATGTATTTATTTTAAATAAATCTCGTAGGGTTATAATTTCGGAAAGCTCGAGAGTTAGGAATGGTTTATGTAAATCTAGAGTGTTTAATGCAAATAGACTGTTTTTATTAGATTCATTGAGAACGGAAAGTAATCTTAATTTTGCCAGGTATCTTAACTATTCAAGGAGTGACGAGCCCAAATCAATACTCCCAGCCCCTGAAGATTACTTGTCATATCTTAAGCTAAAGATAATCCCCTTTATTGATAGTAATTATAGTATTTTTTTACACGGAGTATATGGCTTACTTCATGGTGTAGATGACCAGTTCAAATTAGTTGATGGCCTTAGCTACTCAGATTTTATCACTGAGTAATATCACGGCCATATATGGATATTATTGCCAGCTTCGTACATATCAATATAACGGCGGACTGACAACCAATGAATCAGAACGATTGTTCTGGTCAAACTATAAGATCGTGGCCAATATGAGTTGACCACAACACATCATCAAGCAATTTCTGCTGCCGTTTTTGGCCATAAATCGATTTTTGTTTAATCTAAGAAAAATGAGTGAAATTAGCATAATTACTTCCGATATTTCGAATGTTGAAGTGGTAGTTGATATTAATGAAAACAATTGCTGGGTTGTATTTTTTAAAATAGGTTTCATGATAAATACTGTCAAAAAATATTGTTGAGAATGACTTGTTAGATGACATGAAAGAGATAGTGGAGGAGATTTTATCATGAGAAAAGATACAACAACCGTTGAATGGATCGCTCAACGAGAGGCTATTTGGGAACATGAAATTAGCCCTCGTTTTTCTGATTATTTTGTTGAGAAATTTACTAAAAAGCAGCTGTCTGATTTTAAGAGATATTATATAAAGGGCAAAGCGCCCAAATGGGACAGAAATGATAAAGATAACCCTGTGCCTTTGGTTATCCGTTTATGGCTAGATCCTGATTCGTCGCTCGATAATTGGCTTAGCATTAGGGATGTTGTTTTTGATGGTCATGAAGATATGTATGATCTTCGGTATGAATTAAACTACTTTGCCGCATTATTTCGCCAAGCGAATGCAGATATAGATTTTAATGATTATGATAACGAAAATGGTTTTTTTATGGGGTTGGAGAAAAGGTTAGTCAACTTTTATTTTGAGCACCTAGGTGATGGACGGTATTTTAGGGCACCTAATATTGAAGTGGATAAATATGCGTTAGTTGGGCTGCCATATAAGTTTGGAGGTATGTACAGTTGGTTAACTAAAGCAAGAATCATTAATAAAAATAAGCTGAGTCAGTTTGCTGTTAAATATTGGGCCAAAGCGCTGACCTGGTCAAATGAAGAAGCTTTTGGTAAAGACATACTATATTCTAACAAATCTCATATATTGGAGCTTTTCTATTATGTCGAAAACTTTGAGTTCTTAGATGAAGATCTAGATATTCGGAGGGTGTTTTTGAGCCAACTTAAGCAGGCTATGAGTAATGATGACTTACCGGAGTTTATCAAGCATTGGTGGCAACTGGCACAAAAGGCTGCGTCATTAGAGGAGTTAATGATAGAAGCTGACCCCTTTTTTACAGAAATTCCATTACCTGAACCCATAGTTGAAAAAAGTTTAAAGCAAAAACTACTTGAGAAACGAAGTGCTGTTAAGAAAAAAAGGCGCGGGAAATTAGTTTAAAAATAACGTTACCCTTTATTTAACAACATGGCCTCCATGATTAATGTCTTTCTGACAGTTACGCTTTTATTAGATGAGCCAATAAGCTTGATAAACATCATCAAGCAAATTCAGCTGCCATTTTTGCCATAAATCGATTTTTGTTTAATGTAAATTAGAATGAGTGACTTAGGATAATAATTTACGACATTTCAAATATTAAAGCGGTTGTCAATATTACTGAAAACAATTTCTGGGTTGTATTTTTAAAATAGGTGTCATGATAAATTTGTATGTTATCAGCAAGCTTATTTTTATTGGATATTAAATAGGCTAGATTAATTAACATCTTTAGCGCGCGATAAAACCTGTCAACAAGGAGTGACCAACAGCATGTTAATAGAACAACTCGTAGATTTATTAGATAAAACGCCATGGCAGCTGGATAATCCAACCTGGGTAAAACAGCGCAAAAAAGACTGGGCCGAACTGAGCAAAACATTACGTGACATGGGGTCTTTTTTGCCAAAAGATGTCCGTTACTATAAAAGTTATTATTTAACAGGTGAATTACCTGAGATAAAAGATCAATTAAAAGACCTGCCTGAACATGCAAATTGTACTATTTTGTTACTCTTACATCCTTTGCAAACAGAGGAAAATATAACCGAGCTATATTTTACATTTTGTCAATTGAGAAAAGATGCAAAAAACCAACAACAAACAGCCTATTTGGACGACCGTTACGATGATAAAAATTTCTTTTTTCATTGGATATTAGCCGAGCAAAACGTTTACTTTAAAGGGAATTCACAAGGAGTGGTTCATGGTCTAGAAGAGGTGTATTGCCGCTTGTTATATGGCACTACAGAACAACAATGGCAGGAGTTTACAAGAGGACATAAAGGCGCGTTTGGTGCTTTTTGTAGTGCTAATATTAAACTCTTACTTAATCCTGATGCTTATGTTAGTTACCATTATCAATATTTAGTCGATTTTTCTTTTTATATGGCACCACAGCTAGATTATACTTTTGGTCGTACACCCATAGATAATAACCAATTCTTACAGCTCATCCAATATTATGAATTACTGGATCCCTTTAAAGGCATTGATGAAGAACGTTATAAAAGGGCTTGGAAATTAGTAAATTTAACCCGCGAGAAACTCAATACCACTGAATTACCTGAGCCTCTGCAGCAAATGTGGGATTTTGCCCAAACGCCAGAGGGTAAAGAGGCAACGTATTCTTCTTTCCCTAAAAAATACCCAATATTAACTGTGTTGACGGAATAGCAAAAACCAGAATAAATAGCCTCGGATTTAGATAAACATTTATAAGGACATACCGATGGAAATGTACGCACAGTTAATCGTTAAAACTGAAACGAGTGTTTGGCAACAGATTAAAGAGATTGTTGAAGATACAGCAGAGCTTGAGACTAGTTCATTAAAATCAGGTTTTGGTCAGCTTTATATTATGGGCTCATCTGATTTACCTGATGATATTGATGAGATGCTGCAAGCTATCAGTAAGGTTACCCAAAACCCAGTTTTAGTTTGGTTAGACGGCGACGAAGAGCCCGAACCTGAGTTGATATCCCTAGTGGCAGGTAACATCAACCGCAACACCCTAAGCTCATCTTATTTTGAGTACTTAGAAGAAGCGGATGAAGATGAATTAGATAGTCATGACCTAAGCGCATTAAAGCTTGGTGCCCGCGGGTATTTTGAAAAACACTATCAAGACTGGATTGCACCATATACAGGTCAATTTAATGATGCTGATTTTAAAGAGAAATTAGAAGATGTCGTTGATATGTGTTAATTATTTTCTAAATGGTT
Source organism: Shewanella sp. 10N.286.51.B7 (assembly GCF_002873615.1). Lineage (NCBI taxonomy): Bacteria > Pseudomonadati > Pseudomonadota > Gammaproteobacteria > Alteromonadales > Shewanellaceae > Shewanella > Shewanella sp. 10N.286.51.B7. The sequence continues at coordinate 31,274 of NZ_MCUF01000027.1, read as the reverse complement.
GACAGGTATATATAAAATTGTCTAAAAGCGTATCTGCTTGATGGGATAGATGACGAGACAATAAACGAGTTAATTACTGCAAGTGAGGAGTTTTAATGAGTGATTGGAAGTGTGACGACAAAGAGTGGATGAAGCAGCGTAAAAAAGAGTGGCCGCAGTATCGGACTAATATTTCTGAGGCTTTGGTTGAGGTTACAGACTTATCTAAAGAAGAATTAAACAGTTTAAAAAGCTACTTTCTCACCGGTGATAACAATGCGCTTGAAACACTTTATAAACTTCGGAGTGGTTTACTTCTTGAGCTCTGGCTACACCCAAGTGAAAACACGGACACATTAAAGCAAGTGTTTCATCGCCATTGTGAAGAAAAAAAAAGCTATTCAGATATGCCTGCTTATAGGGTGAATGATAGAAACACTTTTTATAGAATTGCTAAGCATAGGCATAATGTCCCTTATAAAGGGGTTAGTCGGTTAAATGGTCGGGAGTGGGTAATCGATCAAGTTTTTATGCCTCAGACCTTAGAGGAGTATATTGAGCTTGAAGGTGAAAGCGAGCGAGAGTTCCATGTTAGAAAGTTTTGTATGGATCCTTGCTATGATTGGGGGGACTTTCTGACTAGAAAAGAACGTTTCGATACCGATATCTGTGTGAATAAGATAGATATATGGAAATCTGCAGTTAAGTTAAGTTTTGAACAATATAAAAATGAAAAGGGGTTCGTGTGGTTTATTGAAGATCTTGATACTTTTTTAGCTTCAACAGGTGAAAAACATCCCAAACAGATTAAGTTAGCGCAAGATATTATTGATGCCATCAATGACCCTGAAATGCCTCAAGCGTTAAGGGATCGAGTTGAAGAAATTAGAACCAGTCAATATTCAACCGAGTAACATAACGAAAATAAATAATATGCAGGTTATGACAACATTGGCGAAGATTAAATAACATGGCCCCCACGCTAATGTCTTTCAGGCAGTTACGCTTTTATTAGATGAGCCAATAAGCTTGATAAACATCGTCAAGCAAATTCTGCTGCCATTTTTTCGATAAATCGATTTTGTTTAATGTTAATTAGAATGAGTGTATTAGGCCAGAATTCAGATGATAACTTACAATATTTCAGATATTAAAGCGGTAATAGATATTACTGAAAACAATTGCTGGGTTGTATTTTTAAAATAGATGTCATGTTTAAATTAACCTTTTTCTAAAAGGGATTTAATGGCATTTTTAATTAATATTACTCCTTAATCAAATAGATTAATGAAAGACTTATTTAGATAATAACTTGCTGGAAGGTATGTAAGACTTAATTAACGCCGTGGAGTAGTAGAACATGTATTGGAAAGTGGAAGATAAAAAATGGATGAAGGCTCGTAAGGTATTATGGGCTGAGTTAAAAAAATGCCTATTAGAGCACCAATACTCTAAAAAAGAAGTTAAATATATGGAGCCCTATTTTCTAAAGGGAATACGTAAACAAGAAGATATTGCATGGGCAGAACCTGTACCGCTTATCTACTGTTTAGCGTGGCACCCATCAGATGATATTAACGTTTGGTTTGCAGAGTTTCAGCGCATCAAATCTGAAGCCCGCTGTGAAGAATCAATGCTGGGCAGTATCAGTACTAGCTATTTATTAATTAAAAATAGAAGTCGATTGTTGACGCCATTAAATGCGACTGAAAATGTAAAGTCACTTTTTTTACAGCGTGAGCAACTACTTTATCAGTTTTTATTCTTAAATCAGCAATTTCTCGATGACGCTTATGTTAAGCAGGCAGAACAATGGCAGCTTGAAGCACTTCGGCCGTTAAATAGTGGTGCATTATTCTCTATCGATAAGTTGGCGGCAATTATAAAAAAGGATAAAGATGGTGAATCATTCCAGCCATATTTTAATGCTTTCTCTATTCAACATCTTTGTAACTTAAGTCAATAGCTCTCTACAGAAATGTATAGAAGACAAATGCGATGGGATGATTCTGAAGAAATACTGGGTCGGATGCTGGCGACTAGCCTGCAGTTTTACCAGCAACGGCAGCAATATTCTGCGGCGTTTCAAACAATCGCAGAGCTTTGGTTTAAGCAACTTGATTCCGAAGAGATTGCCCCAGAATGGAAAACCATTTGGGCGAATGTCAGGGCGGGTAAGTATCTGACAGACGATGAATACTTTTCAAAAGATAAAACTGAAGAAGTGGATATTGAAAACAATAAGACTAATGTCGAGGATGAACTTAATCAGCTACTACTTGATGGTACAAATAGAACTGAAATCATAGCGTGTTTAGCTGACCATTTTGAAGCTGAAACGATTGAGTTATTTGACATTAATGATTTAGATAATATTCGCTCACCTTATATAGGTTTTATTGACCCCTTAGAGCAGTTAGTTAAGTTACGTGGTGAGCATGATAGTGTTAGCTACCAAGATGAAGTCAAAGATGGCGTATTAACGATTAGTTTAAATGAGAAAGTGGTAGGAGATATTAATTTGGATGAGGTTTTTAGTAATGAAACTGCAGATTACTTTCAGCAGATTATAGATTTGGCTATGGAGTGGTTTCCGAATCAAGCATTGCTATCGGTTGAAGAGGGGTCAACTTCCTTGTTTATCTTACCGAGTAATATATTTAAGCTGCTAAAAGAAAATGGAATTGAGTCAGATTTACTCAACTAATCATAAAGTAACCCATAGAAAATTATAAAAATATTCTAATAAATAATGGCCAGCTAACTGTTCTTTCTCTTTAAATGTTCTTGTTGAAAACTACGCAGTTAGAGAGCCTTTAATTAGATTAGAAGAATCGTTTTATTGCCTATCTTGTAACTGTGTAAAATAAGGCTTAATTATCTTTGATATTTTCACGGCTTTCAATTTTATGTTAAATCAAGGTCCGCAAATTAATGTTTGGCTGGCCTTGTATTAATATGAGTTGATTGAGAATAATCGATGATTTTAAGATGTTATTGATTAACTTGCTCAAGCACTGGCAAAATTTTACTGACCTTATCAAAGGTTTCTTGATACTCAGCATCCACATCGGAATCAGCTACAATACCGCCGCCAGCCCAGCAATAGATTGTATTGTTTTCGGTGACTAATGTGCGGATGGTGATGCTCGTGTCCATATGACCATCTTGGCTGATATAACCAATACTCCCGCAATAGATATTTCGTCTTGATGGCTCTAACTCTTCGATAATTTCCATCGCGCGGATTTTAGGTGCGCCAGTAATTGAACCACCAGGGAAGGCCGCTTTTAATAAATCAACAGCATCATATTGAGGGGCAAGAGTGGCTTCCACTGTACTGACTAAATGATGCACTGCAGGGAAACTTTCAATATCAAATAGCTTTGGCACGTTCACAGAACCAGCAGTAGCCACTTTACTGATGTCATTACGCAGTAAATCCACAATCATTACATTCTCGGCGCGATCTTTCTCTGATGCTTTAAGCTTAGCGGCATTAGCATCATCTTCTTGCGGCGTCTTACCGCGCGGTAACGTGCCTTTGATAGGTTTTGTAGAGACTTTATCGTCAGTCAGCTGGATAAACCGCTCAGGGGATATTGATAAAATACAATGATCTTTTAAACGTATAAAACCTGAAAAAGGGGCTTTGTTGGCATCTGATAAAGCGCAATAAGCTTGCCACTCACAACCTTCATAGCTGGCATTAAATCGCTGAGTTAAGTTGATTTGATAGCAATCACCTTGATGTAAATAGGTTTGAACTTGCTCAAATCTTTGCTGATATTGCGCTTTTGTGGTTTGGTTTTGCCAAGTCGAGGTGAGTTTAAATACATTGTTTGGATGAGATTGCTTACTGGTATTTTGTGCTTCGTCTAGTTTAGCTTCATTGAGTTTAACTATATTTAGTTTTGCTTCAAATTTTTTCACCTCAAGCTTTAGTGCTTCCTCGCCAAGATAATGCGTGGCATACCAGCATTTTTCTTGATGGCTAAATAATAAAGAAAAGTCATAAAAACCGACATTAACATCAGGTAGTTGAATATCTTTCATGGCTTGTTGGGGCAAGTTTTCAATGACTCGGCCTAAATCATAGTTAAAACTACCCACTGAGCCGCCACTAAATGGCAACTTACAATCAAACTGGGTTGGATAAAGTTTGCTTTGCATTGCTTGCAGTGTTTCAAAAACATTAGCAGTGGCAGTTGGAGTAATAGTAGCTGAGGAGTTGATATCAGATTGAGTTTGTCTTGTAGGTACTATTGAACAGTCGATGCTTGACCCATCACTGACAAGGGTGGCAATTGGGCTAAACACTATGATGTCAAAATTGGCATCTTGATGTAGGGTTTGAGTTGAATCCAATAACATTGCCCAGGGTTGATCGCTCACCACGCTGAAAACTGTGTGGGTGTCTAATGCCCAATTTAGCTTTGTTATAGCAAGAGAGTCTTGGCTCAACTGTCCCATTAATACACCTATTTAAAATGTCATGTAGCCCAAAAAGGCTGGAAAGAGTATCATATTGTCCCTGAAAGGATTAATAGCTAATTGAATGCTTTTTTAACTCTATGGTTAAATTCAATTTTAACACCGCATTCATATAAAAATAAAACAAGTTATGCCTCAATGGCTGCTGGAGCGCCCCTATATGTCTACAAATTCTTCTGCTAGTGTTGTGATTAAGCAAGCTGATTTCATCGAAAGCATTGCTGATTCTCTGCAGTATATCTCGTATTATCACCCAAAAGATTTCGTTGACGCGATGGCGAAAGCCTACGATCGCGAAGAAAGTGCAGCTGCAAAAGATGCAATCGCACAAATCTTGATTAATTCTCGTATGTCAGCTGAAGGCAAACGTCCTTTATGCCAAGACACAGGTATTGTGACCACTTTCGTTAAAATTGGTATGGCAGTTCAGTGGGATAAAACCGACATGACTGTACAAGAAATGGTTGATCAAGGCGTACGCCAAGCTTACCTGAATCCAGACAACCCTTTACGTGCATCTATTGTGGCTGACCCTGCTGGCACACGTAAAAACACTCGTGATAACACGCCTTCTGTAGTACATATTGATATGGTGCCTGGCGATCACATTGAAGTGATGATTGCTGCTAAAGGCGGCGGATCAGAAAACAAATCTAAAATGGTCATGTTAAATCCGTCAGATGACATTGCAGCTTGGGTTGAAAAAACCTTACCGACAATGGGTGCGGGTTGGTGTCCACCAGGAATGCTAGGTATAGGCATTGGCGGCACTGCTGAAAAAGCCGCTGTGTTAGCAAAAGAGTCGTTAATGGATCCTGTTGATATCCATGAGCTAATGGAACGCGGCGCAGAAACTACCGAAGAAAAGCTACGTTTAGATATTTTTGAACGTGCTAACAGCACAGGTATTGGTGCACAAGGTTTAGGCGGATTAACGACAGTTTTAGATATTAAAGTTAAGTCTGTACCGACTCACGCGGCATCTAAACCTGTTGTAATGATCCCTAACTGCGCAGCGACTCGTCACGTTCACTTCCATTTAGATGGCACAGGCCCTGCAGATTTAAGCCCACCATCATTAGCTGATTGGCCTGAGATCACTCGTGAAGCGGGTGAGAACACTCACAGAGTCGATTTAGATAACGTCACCCAAGCTGAAATTGAAACCTGGAAGAGTGGTGATACCTTATTGCTAAACGGCAAAATGCTAACAGGTCGCGACGCAGCGCATAAACGTATTCAAACTCTCATCGAATCTGGAGAAGGTTTACCTGAAGGTGTCGACTTTACCGGTAAGTTTATTTACTACGTTGGCCCAGTCGATCCAGTAGGTAACGAAGTCGTTGGCCCAGCAGGCCCTACAACAGCAACCCGTATGGACAAGTTCACTGATCTTATGCTCGAAAAAACAGGGTTAATGGGCATGATTGGTAAATCAGAGCGTGGACCACAGACTGTTGAGTCAATTAAGAAACACAAAGCGGTTTACTTAATGGCTGTGGGCGGCGCAGCTTACCTTGTATCAAAAGCAATCAAAAAGTCGCGCGTTGTCGCATTTGAAGATTTAGGTATGGAAGCGATTTACGAATTTGATGTGCAAGATATGCCGGTTACTGTAGCCGTTGATACTCAGGGTATTAATGCTCATGAAACGGGTCCTGCAATTTGGAAAGTGAATATTGCTAACGCTAAAAGCTAGTGTTGATATTTGACTAGCTTAATTAAGTGCTTATATGGAAACATATATAAATGCTGTCATACGTGCTTATATAGCTGCTTAAACACTCAAATTGTTTAAAAAATCACGCTCAGAAATAGATAGATTCATTTTTTTGAACCCCTCTATTGCCTGAGCGTTTTTGTTTGGGTAATGTGCTTAGCAGTATTTTTTAAACAGAGTCATTTCAGTTCACTAACTGACTGCTAACTTCACCTCATAAAACTGTGATGATGCTAGCCATAATTGATTTATTTAGAAATTGAATGTGATTGATATCAACAACAAAAAATAACAAGAGAACTTCATCAAATGAAAAAGTCGTCGCTACTACTTGCGCTTGGCGCAGCAGGACTTGCACTTTCTGTCCAAGCTGCAGAGCCAACTAAAACTCCTTTTAATGTGCAGCAGCTCGTTAAACTTAACAAATTACATTCTGCGGCAGTGTCAAATGATGGCACTCAATTGGTTTATGCAGTTAAACACATTGATGCACAAGGCGAGAGTAGTTCTGATCTTTATCTTCTCGACTTAAGCAACAAAAATGCTAAACCAGTGCAAATTACTTCCCATAAAGGGACTGAGCATGACGTTAACTTCAGTGTTGACGACCAATCAATTTACTTCCTTGCTGCGCGCGATGGTTCAAGCCAGCTTTATAACCTGTCTTTATCTGGCGGTGAAGCATTACAAGTCACTGATTTACCGTTAGACGTTAATGGTTACAAGCTTTCAAATGACGGCAAACAAGTTGTCATGAACATGCGCGTCTTTCCAGAGTGCAAGGACTTAGCTTGTACTGTTGACCGTATTGCAGAAGAAGAAAACAAAAAGACTACAGGCCGTGAATACAAGCAGTTGATGGTTCGCCATTGGGACACATGGGAAGATCATGCCCGTAATCATTTATTCGTTGGCCAGTTAAATGGTAAGCCAGTAAAAGATGTGGTTGATGTTACTTTTGGTCTAGATACTGAAACCCCGCCAAAACCTTTCTCAGGCATGGAAGAGGTCACATTTACTGCAGATGGTAAGCATATTGTTTATAGCGCAAAAGCGCCAAGTAAAGACCAAGCTTGGACAACAAATTACGATTTATGGAAAGTGCCAGTAACAGGCGGCGAAGCTGAAAACCTAACTGAGAAAAACTTAGCATGGGATGCACAGCCAACGTATTCAAAAGATGGTCGCCAATTAGCTTATTTAGCCATGAGCAAACCTGGTTTTGAAGCCGATCGTTACCGCATCATGTTACGTGACACTGTGACAGGCGCTGAAAAAGAAGTCGCACCGCTGTGGGATCGCAGCCCACATTCACTGACATTTAGTGATGATGGCCGAACCTTGTATGTTACTGCGCAAGATGTGGGGCAAGTTAGCATCTTTGAAGTTAACACCCAGTTTGGTGATGTACGTCCACTATACAATGACGGCAGTAACAGCCTTGTAGCCGTTACTGATTCAGGCATCATCTTTAGTAATAAATCATTGGTAGAGCCAGGTGACTTATACAAAATCAGCCTGGAAGGTGAAAACCTGACTCGCTTAACTAATGTTAACGAAGAAAAGCTTGCTGAGATTCAATTTGGCGAATTCCAACAGTTTAACTTTAAAGGTTGGAACAACGAGACAGTACATGGTTACTGGATCAAGCCTGCTAACTATGAGTCTGGTAAAAAGTATCCTGTTGCCTATTTAGTTCACGGCGGCCCACAAGGATCGTTTGGCAATTCATTTAGTGGTCGCTGGAATGCGCAGCTATGGGCTGGTGCAGGTTATGGCGTAGTGATGGTCGACTTCCATGGCTCTACTGGTTATGGCCAAGCATTTACTGATTCAATCTCAAAAGATTGGGGCGGTAAGCCTTTAGAAGATTTACAAAAAGGCTTAGCAGCTGTTGGTCAACAACAGAAATGGCTAGATACTGATAACGCTTGTGCATTAGGTGGTTCGTACGGTGGTTACATGATGAACTGGTTCCAAGGTAATTGGAGTGACGGCTTCCAGTGTTTAGTTAACCATGCTGGTTTATTTGATATGCGTTCTATGTATCACGTAACTGAAGAATTATGGTTCCCAGAGTATGAGTTCGGTGGTACTTACACTGAAAACAAAGAACTGTATGAGAAGTTTAACCCAGTAAACTATGTTGAAAACTGGAAAACGCCAATGCTAGTGATCCACGGTGAAAAAGATTACCGTGTACCTTATGGACAAGGCTTAGCTGCGTTTACTTACATGCAGCGTAACGATATCCCATCAGAACTATTAATGTTCCCAGATGAGAACCATTGGATTCTGAACCAAGATAACTTGCAACAATGGTACAAAAACGTACTTGGTTGGATGGATCGTTGGACTGAGAAAAAATAGTTATACCAACACGTCTGATTAAACAAAAAGAGATGCTAATAAGCATCTCTTTTTTTTGTCTGATTTTATGAAGTGGATCTTACAGCCTAATCATAGAGTCGTTAAATAGCGTTTGAGTTTTAGCTATTATCGTCAGCTATTTTAAGCTCGGTAGGCGGGCATTTATGTCCGGTTTTTGTTATCCATAGAAAATAAGCTAACCTTCTTCTAGAGCCAGTAATTTTGCGTTGACCGTTTTTTTGGCTAATTCTATTTCGTTTACCCATGAGAAACCTTAATGTACTGTATTGAAAAAAGTGAAAACAAAAGCTAAACAGTAATTTATATTCAGAAAGAGAAATATTATAACAAATGTTGCACTATGTAGGCTGAAAAATATTAATTTTCGCCTTTAATTGGAATTAAATTTCACTATAAAGGCTACGTTGTTTATTTAATACAAGAGTGGAAAATGAAGGATGAAGGCAGAAATGTGATTCAAGGCATACTTTTTCATAAGTAAATCTAATTCGAAAAAGCGAATATATTCATAGATTAGATTTTTTATTAACTGGCTCAAAGTTTTAAAAAATCTCATTTGATAAAAAGCAAATAATCAGTAAAGTTGCGCGATTATTTTTTGGGCCACAAAACCATATAATTTTGAGGATTTGCTTGTGGATTTCATGCTTTACGTTAAGTTTTTCTTAGGACTGGTTGCCATCATTAACCCGGTGGGGTTATTGCCGGTTTTTGTAAGCTTGACCAGTCACCAAACAGAGGTCGAACGTAACCATACAGGCAAAGTCGCTAACTTTGCGGTTGTCGTGATTTTATTGGTGACGATATTTATTGGTCAGCATATTTTAAATATGTTCAGTATTTCACTGTCAGCGTTCAGAATCGCTGGTGGTAGCTTGATTGCAATCATTGCAATGTCGATGCTGCAAGGTAAATTAAGCCCAGTAAAGCGAAATCAAGAAGAAGATCGTGAAGCGTCAGGGATGGAGTCAGTGGCAGTAGTGCCATTAGCATTGCCATTAATGGCAGGCCCAGGAGCCATTAGTTCGGTGATTGTATTTGCATCTGATAATAATAAGATGGTCGATTTAATCGGTATGTCGATAACGGTGGTGGTCTTTGGCTTCATGAGCTTTGGTTTATTTAGACTTGCACCAGTTATTTTTAAAATATTAGGTACCACAGGCATTAACGTCATTACCCGTCTGATGGGTCTACTGATGTTATCCATAGGCATTGAGGTTGTAGCAGCGGGATTAAAAGGCTTGTTCCCAACCTTAATGGCGTAAACAGCGTTAATCACCTCAGTTTGAAACCATTTTGAGCAGCAAATGCGCAATAGAATGGGAATAGGGGATTTTCTCTTGACCCACTATGCGCATTTGCGTAAAGTACCGTCCGTTCACGAACATCTTGATATCAATATCTAAATTGACTAATCAGTATTTGGCGTTTGTGAGAATTGCTACAAGATAAAAATTTGAAATGGTGACGTGTCCGAGTGGCTGAAGGAGCACGCCTGGAAAGTGTGTAAGGGGCAACCCTTCGAGAGTTCGAATCTCTCCGTCACCGCCAAATTTTCTCTCAAAATATTTTTTGTTTATCTGTTCCTATCTATTTGTTCCTATCTATTTGTTTCTATCTATCTGTTTTTAATTATCAGTTTCTATTGTCTATCTCTTAATGTATTTGTCATAAGTCTGTTTTCTAAAAATGATTTGCCTAATGACTATGATCACTTCTGGTACTTTACCCTAGTTAACATTCCTATTTGCTCAACCTAGCCGTCAGCGAAAATATTGCCAGAAATCTAAATACTGTCATCGTTTCTTTAGCATAGATTTTGAACCTTCAAACAGTTTTATTTTATTGCTATAAACTTGGCCACTTTGATTATTGATATGTTATCTTAAAATTTCATTTTCACTTTGTTTTAAATTATAACCTATTGATACTGTGTGTTTTTTAGATTAGTTACACTTGTATAACGAGAAGTGCTAATTCTCGGTTAACTAAATTATCGGCTTCCCCAAAAGGGATTATTGATTCTGAGGCGATATGCTGATAGCGTATTGAAATTAATAAAGAATATACCTATTAGTAATCATTTTGCACGAGAGATGATTGAATTTGTTTATCTGAAATCTCGCTAATAGACTGTTATAAATACAAGGAAGTAAGTCGTTGTCATCTATTCAAATAGCCCGCTATATAGTCAGCTTTAGTTGGCTTTACCATGGAATATTCCCAAAGTTAATCCATATTGCTCCGCTCGAACAATTAATGACAGCAAGCATTGGTTTTTCTGACGAAGTGTCTTATCACATTACAAAATCTGCTGGTATTATCGAAGTGATATTCGGCATTATTTTATTTGTTTTTTACCGCTCCAAGTTGATTGTTTTACTTAACATTTATGCACTTATTGGTTTATTGCTATTTGTCGCAGTTATACAGCATCAGTTATTAATAGAGGCTTTCAACCCTATAACAACCAATATTCCCATTATCGGTTTAAGTCTTGTTTTACTAAATAATTTAAAGCAATCTAGTCAGAGCTAAGTATATATATAACAAGAAGAATAATCGAAAAAATTGGTTTGGCTGTTTCACTTACTTTAAGATTTTAGCCAACTATATATTTGCCGCTTATTGCGATATTAGAGAGTAATGAAAATGTTTGATTTAGGCATATTATGATTAGAAAACTTAATAATTCGGATGAAAAAGTAGCAAACCAGATTTTTACTGTTTTTCAACGATCATATCAAGTTGAAGCTCATCTTATAGGCACTCTTGATTTTCCGCCTCTATTCCGAAGTATTAACAATATAGAAAATTCAAAAACACAGTTTTATGGATTTATTAAAAATGAATGCGTAGCTGGAGTTATAGAGATTGTAATGGAAGACCAGCACTTAGATATTAATAGTTTAACTGTTGACCCCAATTACTTTAGGAAAGGTATTGGTGGTAAATTGGTAAGCTTTGTTCTAGAAAAAATTGAGTTTTCAGAAGCTGTTGTAGAAACTGCTGTAGTAAATATACCAGCAATTAATTTATATAAGAAACATGGCTTTATCGAATTTAAAAGGTGGACGCCAGCCCACGGTATTAGAAAAGTAGCACTGTCAGTTAAGTCTGTTATCTAAAAACAGCGTAAAAAATGGATAACAAGGGTCGTCTAACTCTGGGATAAGCAAGAGTCTGGCGAAAGCGAGAAGCAAAATTGTTAGAGGCCATCTATTGATTTTGCCATTTCATAATAGTATTACCACTGAAGGGCGTGCGTGGCAGAACAATGGAATACATAAATATCAAGTATTAAAAATGCATCAATTTATTGAAAGTGAATCAATTTATTGAAAGTGAATCAATTTATTGAAAATGAAAGACCAGAATTTACAAGTAGTTTATTTCAAAGCTTGTTCATGCTTCAACAAGGTTGGCTAAATGTCTCAAAATGAGCCTCAACAAGGAAATGTTATTTCAAATTTACCAGATGAAAGTCAGAAACGATACTTAGAGGCTCTTATTAAATTAAAAACTAGGCAGTAACGGATCCTATTGGAGCTCTTAAGTGCAGCCCATACAAGTTTGCTAGATGATAGAAAAACAAAAATAGGAAAAATCAGGGTGATGACGATGCGTTTATGGACTTACAAACGGCCTTTTCAATATAACGGTGATGACTATGAAGTGAAGTACTCATTTACACTTACTTCTTATACATCTGAACTATTTTGCAATGGGAATCTAATAGACCAATGTTCAGATTCATTCAACGGAGCTGTCAAAGTAGTTGTGCATAAGTTTCAATCGACCAGTCAAGCAGGCAACGAAACAAAACCCGTGCACGTATCAGTTGGCTACTTTAATTGGTTTAGTGTCGGTATCGAGGTTAGGAAAGGTACTGATTTAATTTATCAAAGTCATCCAGGTAAAGATATTCACTTTGCCACTAAAACACTCGAAAAACTGAGTGTTTCTGATCAAACACCAGAGGCAACTGAAAAAAGAATGCTTCAAAGTGAAAAATGGCGGAGAAACAAACCCTCTATTGTCGCGGATATAGGCATAGGTGCTGTATTTTTCTTAGTAGCGAAAGTTACTGGCGATTTAGTCATGGCTGCATTTACGGGTGTATTTTTAGGGTTAGCACTTGTTATTATTCAACGCTTTGTAAAAGCCGATTTACTTGGTGGATTTGCAGTGTTCGGAACAATAATGCTCTTCGTATCAGCGATATTCTCGTTTGCATTTCAAAGTGAGTTTTTAGTTCAACTCAAAGGCACATTCATGGGAATACTCAGTGCATCAGCGTTAATAATCGATGGCGTGTTTAATAAAGGTGGTTACTTTGGAACTCGTTTTGAGCGCTATTTAAACTCACCTATTCAACATAGATTCTTTGTCATAGGTTTAGCATTTATTGGTTTATGTATGGCTGGGTTAAATTATTGTGTAGCAAGTCAATTAACTGAAGAACAGTGGCTCACATATGACACCTTTGTGGAAACACCTATTTATTTTATGATGTTTTTCATACTCATGTGGCGAGCAGGTAAAAAAGTAAACTTGGTGCATTAAATCAATAATCAGTTCTTATATAGCCTTGATCTTTAAGTGATATATCACTGCGGAGTTGGGATTTATAATGATGCGATATATCACTTGTGTTCACCTATCAATTAACAAGGAAATGTTATGTCAAATTTGCCAGATGAAAGTCAGAAACGATTCATAGCGGTTTTGAGTAAAAAGATGGAACTTGGCAGGTCGCTGAATGTATTAGGTCACTTGAGTGTTGGTCTTGCAAGTCAGCTAGATGATAGTGAAACTCAGTATATTGATTACCATGACATGGATGGGAATTTGCACCCGAACTTATCTCATTATCCTTTTATTGTGTTAAAAGCGGATAACTCCAATAAACTTCGTAAAGTGCGCGAGGAAGCCATAAGTCGAGATATTAAGTTTACAGACTTTACCAGTTCGATGATTGAAGGTGGCTCTTTAGCACAACAGCAAAGGACCAATGAAACTAAAGAAGCAGACTTAGAATATCTCGGTGTGTGCTTATTTGGTGATACTGAAATTTTACGGGAATTCACCAAAAAGTTTAGTTTGTATAGGTAAACGTCAAAATACGTAACCTGCACCTTTAAGAGCGACTAAGCGGGCATTTTTTATATACTCTGTACCGCTTTATTCTTGCTTTCTATACATTTAATAACGAAATCCTGCTGATTATCACTCTTTCAAGGCTGCAAAATCAATTGGGTATCTTTTTTGATATTAAACAGTTTAAAAGTGCGGCCTTAGCATTTGACGAAGAGCGCACTTCTCAACTTAAAATAAGTTCACTTCACTTAATGATGATTAACTCTTAGGCCTACTCAGCAATACTTTCCCTAGCCAAGAAAACCATATGATTTGGCTTAAACCGAAAATCTCTGTCAGTACATCTGCAGGGTAGATGGTGAAAATACCCACAATGCCTACAAAAAGGCCAAAGTAATTGAGGATTTTAGGTAATTCGTTACCTTTTAAAGCGGCAACACTCAGCAATAATACCCACAGACCGCCAACAACCTCGTTTCCCCCGCCTAAGCCTTCGACGACAGCATAGATAGCTCGCCAGACTGTCATTGCTTGCTCAGGGTCTTTTGTTGCCAAGCCCAATGCCGTAGCTAACCCTATATTGGCAATCATTCCACTGGCTATGACCAAACCCACCCAAATGATCCCAAAGACCGAAGCAATTTGTGACAGCAATGGAGTGTTTATTGTTAATCGGTGATGCATAGCCATTACCAATATCGCTAGCAAGACACCGAATAATACATACATGATGAGATTTACAATAGATAGGGCAACTTGGTTTTCAGCAAGAAAAGCAAACTGTTGAGCGGGGTTAGCATCTATGGGATAAGCCCAGAATGCGCCAAAAAAAATGAAAGCTGATACGTAAATGCTTGCCTCCATAAGCGCTGCAATTCCACCAGCTTTTTGCAATTGATTCATGATATAAACTCCTTGTTAACTGAATATTGCGACAGGAACCGGCTAAATCAGCGGACTGTTCTTAGGCAGTACAAATTTAATTGCATTAGGTTTGACTTCAAAACGGACTTGTTCGCAGTGATAAGGTTCACCATCGAGATTCAGAGGTAAGGCCAATGGGAAATCAATTTCTAACCATTTAGATTGAAAGTGAAAGCAAAATTCACCATTGGTATTCGAAGTCTTTATTTCTTCAATTACTTGGGGCAAATCTATTGGGGTAAAACCTTTAAGCAAAGTAACATCCATCAAACCATCATTTATTTTTGCCGTCGGTGCTAGCACCTGACCCCCACCTGCTTGGCGACCATTACACATGGCACCTACGACTATATTACCTTCAAATCGACCTTTTTCAGTGGTAATGGAACCTTCATAAGGTTTAAACCCGATCGCTTTAGCTAAACCTGTAAGGGTATATGCGCCGCCACCAAGGAAATCTTTTAGCTCAACAGGAGTTTCAGCGGTGACTTGGGCGCCAAAGCCCGCAGCGGCAATATTGATAAAGTGACGATCATTAGCACTGATCAGATCGATAGGAAAACTGTCGCCTGTTATTGCAAAGTTAAGTGCATCAGTGATAGTGGTGGGGATTTGACAAGCGGTTGCAAAATCATTGGCCGTGCCAAGTGGTAAAGCAGCAATTTCCGGTAATGAATAATCACTCTGTAAGTGCATTAACGCGGTAACAGCTTCATTTAGTGAGCCATCACCGCCACCAATGATAATTCTATCTGCACCTGCAATGATTGATTCTTTTATTAGGCGCTGCATATCCACGCCTTCCCATGTGACTTTAACGGCAAGGTCGTAACCTTTATCTCTTAATGCATAAACCGCTGTGCGGATCTCTGGGATACCCGCTTTTTTACCATTCAAAATCAAACTGTAACGTAGCGTTGTCATTTCAAATCCTTTTTGCAGTGAGCCTGATGACATAGTGTGCCATGGGTAATTAATCTATTAGCTCAAAGTGACTGAATAAGTTGTCACAAAAGGTGTCAAAAGACTAAATTGAGCTGAAATGAATTGAAGTTCATGATTTACTTATGCCACAAAAAGATTAACAACTAAATGTTCAACCGCTTAAAAACGTGAAATAAATAACAATAAAAATAGATCAAGGTTTCGTATTAAGGTTCCGTACTAAGGTTTCGTATTAAGGTTTGTGATTAAAGCTTCTAATTCAAGTTTCTAATTCAAGTATCTAAGTACAGCTAGCACTTTTTTATAAATTCATGATTAAGATGATCTCAAGGGATAAAGGAATACAGACAATGAAAAAAGCCACCATTTCAGTCGCTATCGCACTAGGGCTTGCTGCACTAATGGGTTGTAATAGTGCATCGACAACAAGTGATACCACAACGGCAGCTGAACAAGTTCAATCGCCGAATTTTAGCCAGTTCTCTGATGGATTTATTGATGACTTATGGCAGTGGTCTCCAACATGGGCGCTATACAGTGGTAAACATGTAAACGATGGCTATTTAGACATTCCAAACGAAGCATCAAGAGCTAAGACATTAGCGTTTGTTGAAACCCAGCAAGCTAAATTACTGGCATTTGATAAAACCGCACTGACAACTAATGAATTGATCGATTACGAATTAATTTCAAATTTACTTGGCAGTATTCAATGGCAACAAGAACGCTTTAAATCTTGGCAGTGGAATCCATCACAATACAATGTGGCAGGTGGTTTTGCGCAAATCATTAATGAAGACTTTGCGCCCCTAGATGTAAGACTTAAATCTGTGGTTGAGCGTTTAGAGAATGTGCCTGCCTATTATGCTGCAGCACAAGCTAATATTGTTGACCCAACGATTGAGCATACACAACTGGCGATTATGCAAAACAAAGGCGCCTTTTCTGTATTATCAGACAAGCTTAAACAGCAAGTCAGCGGATCTGGTTTATCTGATGCGGACAAAGCGTTATTTAACCAACGTTTTGCTAAAGCAACGGATGCGATTAATCAACATATTGAATGGTTGACGCAGCTAGAAGCCAAGCTTGAAAAAGAGGGCTCACGTAGCTTTAGAATCGGTGAAGAGTTATATGAAGAAAAGTTCGCTTTTGATATTCAAGCGGGCATGTCAGGTAAAGCATTATTTGAAAAGGCGACGGCTGATAAGTCCCGCGTTCAAGCGGAAATGGCTAAAATTACCCATGATTTATGGTCTAAGTACATTGATACGCCAAAACCACAAGATGACAATGCTGCGATTAAGCAACTGATTGATGTTTTGTCAGTTAAGCATGTTAAGCGTGAAGATTTTGTTGATGAAGTGCGCGCACAAATTCCTGAATTAGTTAAATTCGTCAATGAAAAACAACTGATGACGTTAGATCCATCTAAGCCATTAGTCGTGCGTGAAACTCCTGAATACATGCGTGGCTTTGCAGGAGCATCTATCAGCGCACCTGGCCCTTATGAGAAGTCTGCTAATACTTATTACAATGTGACACCGTTAGATGGCATGAGTGATGAGTCTGCTGAAAGTTATTTACGTGAATATAATCATTGGATTTTACAAGTTCTGAATATCCATGAAGCTATTCCAGGACATTACACCCAATTAGTCTATTCAAACGAATCACCAAGCTTGGTTAAAAGCTTATTTGGTAATGGTGCCATGGTTGAAGGATGGGCTGTATACACTGAGCGCATGATGCTTGAAGAAGGCTACGGTGATTTTGAACCTGAACTTTGGCTGATGTACTACAAATGGAATTTGCGCGTTATTGCCAATACTATTTTAGATTACAGTATCCAAGTGAATGGCATGACCGAAGAGCAAGCACTCGATCTTATGATGAATGAGGCATTTCAGCAGCGTGCAGAGGCAGAAGGTAAATGGCGCCGTGCTACATTAAGCCAAGTTCAGTTAACCAGTTATTACTCTGGTTATCGTGAAATCTATGATTTACGTGAAGAGTTAAAAGCTGCCCAGGGTGATGACTTTGATTTGAAAGCTTTCCATGAGCAGTTCTTAAGTTATGGTAGTGCGCCAGTTAAGTACATTAAACAGCTAATGATGACGAAATAATTTACTGTCTGACTGTATTAATAAAGCAAATAAAAAGCCGGCTATGATCATTGAATATGAATAGCCGGCTTTTTGTTTTGATAAGTTTGATTAACTGGCTTGTTGCAGCTTTTGCTCAGATTTAGCTTTCATGCGTAAGGCAATGTTCACTAAAGCAATAAGCACTGGGACTTCGATTAATGGCCCAATGACGCCGGCAAACGCCTGGTCTGAATGGATACCAAAGACTGCAATTGACACAGCGATCGCAAGTTCAAAGTTGTTTCCTGTGGCTGTGAATGCGATAGAAGCATTTTTATCGTAAGGGATCCCCATCTTCTCGCCAATAAAGAAGCTGATAAAAAACATCAGTACAAAGTAAATTGTCAATGGCAGAGCAATACGCAATACATCCATGGGTAGTTCAAGGATCATGTCGCCTTTTAAACTGAACATCAGCACGATGGTTGCGAGTAGGGCAACTAACGTTATAGGGGAGATTTTTGGAATAAATACTGTGTTGTACCAATCTTCTCCTTTTCTGGCGACTAAGATTTTACGAGTTAAAAACCCTGCTAAAAATGGAATGCCTAAATAAATCATTACGCTTTGGGCAATATCGGCCATTGAGATATCGACCACAAAGCCTTCGTATCCGAATATCGGTGGCAGTACGGTGATAAATAACCAAGCCATGACACTATAAGTTAAAATTTGGAATACACTGTTAATTGCCACTAATGCAGCGCCCAATTCCTTATTACCGCCACCTATATCATTCCACACTAAAACCATGGCAATACAGCGGGCAATACCAATTAAAATAATACCCACCATGTAACCTGGGTAATCGCTTAAAAACGTTAAGGCGAGGGCAAACATTAAAATTGGCCCGACAACCCAGTTCATAATGAGCGATAGCGTTATGGCTTGCTTATCTTTAGTTACTTTTCCTAATAACTTGTAGTCCACTTTTGCTAACGGTGGATACATCATCAGTATTAAACCAATGGCCAGCGGAATATTGGTTGAGCCAATACTCAGTGATTCGGTAATTTGTTCAACTTGTGGAAACAACGCACCAATAGACACACCTATGGCCATGGCAACAAAAATCCAAAGTGTTAAGTAGCGGTCAAGAAAACTCATTTTCTTAGCCCCGAGTGTTTGTATGTCAGTGTTCATCATAAATTCCAGTTATAAAAATCGGTTTCAAGCTCGGCATAACAGCTCATCGCTTGTGTGGTTTACCATTTTAGTTCGTAAGCTTTAAGTGCTTAATCGTAAATCGTCGAATAGCGATTAAATTGGGTGCAAAATAAACTATAAAACTGCCATTCATATTAGCTATAAATGTCTTTGAAACTTGTTTGAAATGTAACCAGCTCACTACGAACAATGCGATAGCATATTTTAGGCGGTTTGGGCTCAGCACTAATAAAGCCAGCCGCTTTTAAAATTCTGATGTGCTCTGAAACCGTTGATTGGGCAAGTCCTACTTCTGAAACTAAATCACTGCTTAAACATCCACCCAGCTCATCAAGAGTAAATAATATCTTGAGAATTCGGATACGGGCAGGGTGCGATAAAGCTTTTGCTTTAGCTGCAAAAGCGATTTCATTAGCAATATCTTGCTCTGTGGTTTTAAAAGCAAGTTGGTTGATTTGATCACAAGTCTTATTCACTGCAACATCCAATTTGGGGCTAGTTCATAAAGAGTGTTTACGCATCGATCATTAACCTATTTTTCTAGGACTGTTCACGTTACACATCATTCAAAATTTACATTATAGCTATTGAAGCTATAAAAGATTAAGCAATAGTTAATCGACGATTAACGATGTAAGTATATTCCTCAGTTTACTACGCTTCAACTAATGATGACGAATATGTGATCGACCCCTACACACCTTGTTTATTAATTTAGCTAAGACAATGAACTATCTATAAATGTTATTAAGATCTCATCTTTACACAATTACTGTAGCAATAACTTAACTAGAGTGGTAATCTTAATGGTAATTGTTATCATTTAGATTAAAGCGTTATGAAAAAAATATTACTGATTGACCAGCAACTTACTCATAGTTTGGCACTTTGTCAGGACATGGAGTCTTTAGGCTATAGCATAGAAATAGTTGATAATGCTTTTAATGCACTGGTTGAGATAGAACGTAACGACTTTGAAGTAATTTTATTAGACTATTTTGTGCCTAAAATGGATTCATTTTGGTTATTAATGGCTAAACATTGCCAAACCCCTGTCATTGTTTTAGCGAATAACAATGATGACGTTGAGCGTATGCAGGCATATGAGCTTGGCGCAGATGACTATATTGCAGCACCATACAATGTAAAAGAGTTATTGCTGCGAGTTAATGTACTTCGCCGTAGAAGTGACAAAGTAATCCATCAGTCTGATTTTGATGATGTGTTGTTTGATGATGTCAGTAATACCGTCACCTTGAACACACAGCATCTGAAACTAACTCAAACAGAATATCGTTTGTTTAAATATTTGTTCCAGCGCAAAGGTGAAGTTGTTACTAAAGCAGAGCTACAAATGAGGGTGTTACATAAAGAGCTGGGTGAGTTTGACCGAAACCTTGATATGCACATCAGCAATACTCGACGTAAAATGGCCAAAAAATGTTTACCTCGT
The DNA here is from genome assembly GCF_002873615.1 of Shewanella sp. 10N.286.51.B7. Taxonomy (NCBI): domain Bacteria; kingdom Pseudomonadati; phylum Pseudomonadota; class Gammaproteobacteria; order Alteromonadales; family Shewanellaceae; genus Shewanella; species Shewanella sp. 10N.286.51.B7. Next base: position 10,951 of record NZ_MCUF01000027.1, on the reverse strand, counting down.
GAGCTTATCAACACTGTTCGTGGCAAAGGCTATTGCTTTAGTTCAAGCCTAATTTAAGTTTTTGGCACTTATCCCCATGATATTTCAAGCTGCAAAAACAACCTTTAGAGATCAACAGTCCCTAGGCATAAAATTGAAGTAAAGTTATTCTACATCGATATTTTATAACAACGGAGATTGGTGCTATTTGACTTGCCCTATGGGCGCAAACTCGAAAACCATTGCTACGTTGAAACCTTTAAAAAGTGAATCAAAATTACCTCCGCTTACGCCTTGCATTGTTATCTGAGCTTGTGTCTGACAAAGCATCTTGAGGTAACATGGGTATATATATTCACTAATGTTGTTGTAATTGATTAAAAATTCTAGAATTAACAAACATTGAATTAATGCCAAGTATGGCAGACATACTTGGCATTTTTATATCTGACTTTTTATTTTTTCACTTCCAATAATTCACTTTCATTAATTCACTTCAAGTAATTCACTTTCAGTAACTGATTTTCTACTGATTTTTATCACAGACCTATATAGAGTACACCTGAATATTGAGCTGGAACAAAGACGGTTTGGCAATGGAATACCCTGCTAAGGGGATTAATTGTGCAGATGTTTATCAGTTGTTCTAGATTTGATTTTATTGAGTAACTGCATTTGATAAGATGCACTGATAAAAATCGATAATAACCTTACATAAGGAAGTCCTATGCGTATTAGCGCGAATTTTGATGGTGGCAACATTGAGACTATCAATTTAGACAAGCACGATGACATTCAACTGGCGATTAGACCTGATGAAGGCGGCGAGTTTTATCAGTGGTTTAACTTCCGTATGGAAGGTGAAATTGGTCAAACATATTCATTGAACATTATGAATGCTGGTACTGCATCTTACCCTAAAGGTTGGGAAGATTATCAAGCAGTGGCGAGTTACGACCGTCAACACTGGTTCCGTTTACCAACGGCCTACCAAGATGGCAAGCTAACCATTCAAGTTGATTTAGATTGTGAAGCCATTCAGATTGCTTACTTTGCACCATACAGCTACGAGCGTCACTTAGACTTGATAAGCTCTGTGCAATTACACCCATCAGTTAGCTTAGAAAACCTTGGCTTAACCCTTGATGGTCGCGATATGAGCTTACTTAAAATTGGCGATAACGATCCTGCTAAGAAAAACATCTGGATTACTGCAAGACAGCATCCTGGTGAAACCATGGCTGAATGGTTAATTGAAGGTCTATTAAACCAATTACTTGACAGTGATTGCCCAACAGCAAAACTTTTATTGGACAAAGCTAACTTCTACATTGTGCCAAACATGAATCCTGATGGAAGCGTGAGAGGGCATCTACGTACTAATGCTGTGGGAACTAACCTAAACCGTGAATGGCAGTCGCCAAGTTTAGAAAGAAGCCCTGAAGTGTTTTATGTAACGAATAAAATGAAAGAAACGGGCGTTGACTTATTTTATGATGTCCACGGTGATGAAGGTCTACCTTATGTGTTTGTTGCTGGCTGTGAAGGCGCACCAAACTACACTGAACATATGGCTAAGTTACAAGAGCAGTTCCTTGCAGCATTAGGCATGGCAAGTGCTGATTTTCAAACTAAATACGGTTATGACAAAGATGAGCCTGGAAAAGCAAACTTAACTGTTGGCTCTAACTGGGTAGGTAACACATTTAAATGTCTAGCGAATACGTTAGAAATGCCATTTAAAGACAACGATAATCTGCCTGATCCTGTAGTGGGTTGGTCTCCAGCTCGTTGTGAGTATCTTGGTGAAGCATCGCTAGTGGCAATGCTTGCCGTTGTTGATAATTTAACAGAGTAGTCAAGTTATGGCGTTAATTGAATGTCCTTCATGTCAAAAACGTATTTCTAGTAAAGCGAAACAATGTCAGTTTTGTCATTCGAGTACCGATGGCGATAATGAATCAGTTCGTGTTATTAGTCACATCCAAAAATCTAATCAGTTAATGACCCATAGTTTTGTGTTTTTAACTTTATTTATTGCAGGTGTGGTGATTTGGTTTTGGGGTGGTGAAACCGCAACCGGAATGCAGTCGTATATAGCTGTAGGTTGTTTTGTATTTGGTTTTGTGGGCTACACCATAACCCGTGCAAGAATTGTATTACACAAACGGAAAAGCGTATGAACGATATCAATAAAGTCATCGATGACATGCCTGAAGAAGTTTATCATCGACTCCGCTCAGCGGCTGAAACGGGTAAGTGGGAAGACGGCACCGTTTTATCTGATGAGCAGAAAGAATCAACGTTACAAGTTGTCATGTTATATCAAGCACGTAAATTATCTCAGACTGATCACTTTACGATTGGTGCTGGTGGCAAGATTAACGAGCTATCTAAATCTCAACTTAAAAAAGAATTCCGCGGCGAGTCCATAGCTGAATTCAAAGAATCTGACATTTAGTGTGAAGTAATTACATTGCAAACAAAAAAAGCCACATTCTTTAATGTGGCTTTTTAATGCAAATAAAACAGTAGTTTAATTTAAATGTAAATTCTACTCAGTTAACTCACCTAGTAAGTTTTTCTTCATGGCTGATTTTATTTCACTTGATGTCAAATCTTTTGATAGTAAATAATGTAATTTTGCCAGTGCTGCCTCAATGGTCATATCTGATCCACTTATTACACCCGCTTGCTCAAGGGCATTGCCCGTAGCATAACCGCCCATGTTCACTTTTCCTTGGAAACACTGGGTTAAGTTGACGATAACAATGCCACGTTCATCTGCTTGCTTTAGCGTATCTAACAATGCTTTGTCTTGCGGTGCATTGCCAACACCAAAGGTTAATAATATTAATGCTTTAACGGGTTGCATTAAAATATTGGCAAAAATCTCAGTGGAAATACCTGGATAAAGCGTAATAACGCCAACTGGTTGCGGGCTAATGTTTATCACTTCAAGAGGCATCAGTGGCGCTTCGTTTGTTGGCTCGGTAATTTGGCCAGCACGGAGGTTTATTTTTATGCCAGCCTCAAGTAGCAACGGAAAGTTAGGTGATGCAAATGCATCAAAGCCGTCAGCATGGGCTTTGGTTGAACGATTACCTCTGAAGAGTTTGTTATTAAAGAATAAACAAACTTCAGCGACAGGATAGTTTGCTGCTATATATAACGAGTTTAGTAGGTTTGTTTGACCGTCTGAGCGAAGCTGTGCCAACGGGATCTGCGATCCTGTCACAATAACCGGTTTTGATAACCCCTGTAGCATGAAAGATAGAGCAGAGGCGGTATACGCCATAGTGTCAGTACCATGCAAAATAACAAAGCCATCGTACTTGTCGTAATTCGCTTTGATGTCATTGGCAATCAATTGCCAATCAGTTGGCGCCATGTTTGATGAATCAATTAGCGGCGAGTATTCATTAATGACAAAGCTTGGCATTTCTTCATGATAAAACTCTGGCATAGATTTAACACAATCGGTTAAAAATCCAGCCACAGGTGCAAAGCCATTGTCTGTTTTGCGCATACCTATGGTACCGCCTGTGTAGGCGACGTATATAGAACGTTTTGTCATTGAAGTTGATTCTCAGCACTGGGAATTATCAGATCTGCAAATTATACGTCTTAGATTGATTAAAACCCAATAAAAATGCCCGCAAAGCGGGCATTTTTGAATAATATTCAATTTAATTGTTTTCAGTGAGTAATTAAATTGAGCTTATTAGCGATATAGGGTTAATAATTACAGTTTTCACAGTACAGGTACATGCCATTAGGGTCTTCAAACATTGAGAACTCTTCAACAACTGAAATCCACTGACTAAATAATTGTTCAAGTATCGGTGACTGAGTCGACGCTTGAGGCAAGTAAGTTGATGCTGAAGCCAGCATTTTCTGAACAAAGATTTCTTCAGTTGTGAGCTCTTGCTGAATGACCTTAGTATCAAATTTCTCAATTTCGGCTAGGGTTGCGGCTTTGGCTACAGCACTGTCAATATCACCAAGCTCATCAACTAAACCAAGTTCGACAGCGCGAGTTCCTGACCAAACACGGCCCTGTGCAATACGATCAACTTGCTCGAGAGTCATGTCACGCTCTTTGGCAACAAGAGAGATAAATTCATGGTAACCATGTTCAACGTGACGTTGAATAACGGCTGAGACATTAGGGTCCAGTGCACGAGTCGCTGAAATACCTGCCCATTCAGACGTCGATACGCCATCTGAATTTATGCCCCAGTTTGATAACACATTTTCAAATGTGGCAAACATACCAAAGATACCAATGGAACCGGTTAGGGTAGTAGGAGTCGCGTAGATATAATCTGCACTGGCTGAAATCCAATAGCCGCCTGATGCTGCAAGACTGCCCATACTGACGACAACAGGTTTACCTGCTTCTTTAAGCGCAATCACTTCTTGCCTGATCTTTTCAGAAGCAAATGCACTACCACCTGGGCTGTCGACACGAAGTACTACTGCTTTTACTTTGTCATCAAAGCGCGCTTTTTTAAGTAGCGCGGAGGTACTTTCACCGCCAATTTGTCCAGCTTGTTGCTTACCATTTAAGATGTTGCCTTTAGCAACAATGATACCCACCGAGTCTTTTTCTATAAGACTTGGTATTGGTTGCACTGCAGCATGGTAGTCAGAGAAACTGATTTGTTTGAATGAATCACCTTCAGTATCTTGGCCTACTTTTTCTACCATGGCTAATCTAAAGGCTTCATCTGAAACAAGTTCGTCTACCCATTTCATCTTCAATGCTAACTGTGCAGAATCACCAGAAACTTTATCAAGCTCAGTTAAAAAACGTTGCGGATTTAATACAATATCGTTTTGGTCTATATTGCGGTTAGCAGCAACAGTAGATTCGTAGTTTTGCCAAATATCAGTAAGTAATGCGCTTGAGGCCTCTTTAGCTGGTGCTGACATATCATCACGAATGAAAGGTTCAACCGCAGACTTAAAAGTACCAACACGGAAAACATGGGTGCTGACATTTAATTTTTCGAGTGCGGACTTATAAAACAAGCGGTAACTGCTAAGTCCCTCAAGGGAAACTGCACCTTTATTGTTTAAGTAAATACTGTCGGCATAGCTGGCAATAAAGTACTGGTTTTGCTCATAGGAATTACCAAAAGCAACAACAGATTTACCTGCGGCTTTAAATTCATTTAATGCATCGCCAATCGCAGTCATTTTACTGATCCCGCCAGCGCGTAAATTACCCACTTGTAATACGATGACCTGAATTCGAGGGTCTTGTGTTGCACTGTTAATCACATAAATAATGTCAGAAAGCAGAACTTCACCTTCAGGATCATTACTTTTGCTTTGTTTAAACACCGCTTCAATCGGGTCTACATGGCGCTTTTGATCAACGATACTGCCAGCAAGGTTTAATACTAAGGCTGATTGATCTTCGACCACAATTTCGTCATCCGCACTCAACGCCACAATAATGATGGCTATGAACCCGAAAAAGATAAGGTTGAGGATGATTTTGCGAATACCGTTAATGGTTTTCCAAATCAGAGTAAAGATTCTTTTAATAAGTGATGGTTTGGCGGACATAGCCACTCCTATAACATTCTAATACTGTAATGCTAACTGATTATGTGCAGCTTTGGGAAATTGAATTGTAACGGTTTTTAACAAGAGCCTTTGGAAAGCATTGAGCTTAAGTAACTCTCGTTGTATGCTAGTTTAAATCACTTGTTTAAAAAGGATGTTTGAATGTCGTTCCCACATTTATTAGAACCCTTAGATCTAGGCTTCACTCAGTTAAAAAACCGAGTGCTGATGGGCTCAATGCACACAGGTCTTGAAGAAGAAAAGGGCGGATTTGAGAAACTGGCTGCATTTTATAAAGAACGAGCAGCAGGTGGCTGCGGATTAATTGTCACTGGTGGTATTGCACCAAATTTTCGTGGACGTTTAGCGCCACACGCTTGCCAGTTGAGTTTTCCTTGGCAGGTGAGTAAGCACCGTATCGTCACTGATGCAGTGCATGAAGCGGATGGCAAAATATGTATGCAAATTCTACATGCGGGTCGTTATGGCTATCATCCGTTTAGCCAAGCGCCAAGCAAAATAAAATCACCTATTACGCCGTTTACCCCATCAAAAATGTCAGGTAGACAAGTAAAAGGCACAATTGCTGATTACGCTAATAGCGCTAAGCTTGCTAGAAAAGCCGGTTATGATGGCGTTGAAGTGATGGGATCTGAAGGTTATCTGATTAACCAGTTCATTAGTTCTCGTACTAACAAACGTACAGATGAATGGGGTGGAAGTTTTGATAATCGTGCCCGTTTACCACTGGAAATCGTTAAAGCTATACGTGAAAAAGTAGGCAAAGACTTCATCATTATTTTTAGACTTTCAATGCTAGATTTAGTTGATAACGGCTCGACTTGGGAAGAAGTGGTTAAATTAGCTAAATGGTTAGAAAGCGCCGGTGTTTCAATTATTAACACGGGTATCGGTTGGCATGAAGCTCGTGTACCGACAATTTCTACCAGTGTCCCCCGTGGTGCGTTTTCATGGGTAACAGAAAAACTTAAGTCTGAAGTCTCCGTGCCGCTCATTGCAACTAACCGAATTAACACCCCAGAGATTGGTGAATCAATCATCGCATCTGGTCAGGCGGATATGGTATCAATGGCGCGTCCGTTCTTAGCTGATGCTGAATTTGTCAATAAAGCAGCTGCGGGCACCAGTGAACTTATTAATACCTGTATTGGTTGTAACCAAGCCTGTTTAGACCATACTTTCGCGTTAAAACGAGCGACATGTTTAGTTAATCCGCGTGCGTGTTATGAAACGGAAATCAACTTTACTCCTACGACAAACAAAAAACGTTTAGCTGTGATGGGCGCAGGCCCTGCGGGTATGGCTTTCTCGGTTTATGCGGCATCGCGTGGTCATGAAGTCGTACTATTTGAGGCTAAATCTGAAGTCGGTGGTCAGTTTAATTTAGCGCGAAAAATCCCGGGTAAAGAAGAGTTTGATGAAACTATTCGTTACTTCACAAACCAAATGAAATTACATAATGTCGAACTACGCCTTAATACTCGTTTAGATTCAGAAGTGTTTATTAATGAACAATTTGATGAAGTCATCATTGCATCTGGAGTCGTTCCTCGTGCATTAGACTTACCAGGCTTTGATAACCCAAAAGTGGTTGATTATCAGCAAGTGCTAAAAGGCGAAGCCTATATTGGTGAAAGAGTTGCCCTGATCGGTGCAGGCGGTATTGGTTTTGATATTGCGCATTTCTTATGTGAGCAAGAATCAACAACATTGCAGCCTGATAAATGGTTAAAGCAATGGGGTATCGATAAAGAGTACCAGCATGCCGGTGGATTAACTGATGCAGTGCAACATAAGCCGCAGCGAGAAGTGTATTTACTGCAGCGCAAAACGACCAAAATGGGTAAAGGCCTTGGAAAGACGACTGGCTGGATCCATCGAAGTGTATTGAAACAACATCAAGTAAATATGAAAACTGGCGTCAGTTATGAAAAATTTGATGAGCAAGGCTTGCATATAAAAGTCGGTGAGCAGTCTGAAATTTTGGCTGTTGATAATGTTGTTCTATGTGCTGGACAAGAGTCTAATCGCTCATTGGTTGACGATATGAAAGCCACAGGGTTACCTGTTCATTTGATTGGTGGTGTTGATGTAGCGGCTGAACTTGATGCTAAACGTGCAATCCGTCAAGGCGCAGAGCTAGCGATGGCAATTTAATTTTTATTGTCAGTATTCAGTTCGACTGAAACTCAGTTTAGCTTTAAAAACCTAGCATTTTGCTAGGTTTTTTGCTTTGTTAGTCATTAAATGTTGATAACGACATTTTGCCATTAAACCTATCGTATAGGTAACACGGGGTGATTTGGATGAATCTTAATGTGCTAAAGCAATCTTTTGATCATTTTGTCCGCCATGATGATAAGGAACATAAAGTAAATATATGTTTCAACTCGCCATCAGTGCGAGCGTTTAATCAAATAAGAGCTGATGCTGGTTGGGGAGAAGTGGACCCAACACTGGCGCAAAACAGTTTGAATCAATCTTTATTTCATGTTTGCTTATATTGTGACAATAATTTAGCTGCTTATGGCAGGATTATTGGTGATGGAGCTTTGTTTTATTATGTACAAGATGTTGTGGTAAAAAACCATTATCAAGGTCAGGGCTTAGGGCATTTTATTATGGAACATATTCAATGTTATTTGGCTGATACGGTCTGTAATGGAGCGACTGTAGGATTATTATCTGTAAAAGGTAAAGAATCATTTTATCAGCGATACGGTTACCAAAACCGGGATGGTGAAGTTTTAGGACTTGGTATGTGTCAATTTTATTGATACTTTTCATTAATGTTATCAAAGATTTTAAGGGTATTGTAATGTCTAACGTTGTTATTACAGGGGCTAACCGAGGTATCGGTTTAGCTTTAGCACAACTATTTAAGCAACAAGGATGTAAGGTATTTGGCTTGTGTCGCCACACTTCTGATGAATTAGAAGCACTGGATATTAATGTGATTACACAAATTGATGTTGCGACAGATGAGGGGATTCATAATATGCACACTTCGCTTGCGGGTGTGGCTATTGATATTCTTATTTGCAATGCAGGTATTTTACGCGATGAGCAATTATCACATCTTAATTTAGATACCATCAGACAACAGTTTGAAGTCAATGCCGTCGCACCGCTTAGGGTTGTTGCTTCACTGCAAAATCAACTTAATCCGGGCAGTAAAGTTGCGATGATCACTTCTCGTATGGGCTCTATTGAAGATAATACTTCTGGCGGACGTTATGGTTATCGCATGTCGAAAGCGGCATTAAATGCGGCCTCAATGTCGTTAAGTCATGATCTTGCTGATAAAAATATAGCTGTTGGTATTTATCATCCAGGCTACGTGCAGACTGATATGGTTAACCATGGTGGGGATATCTCAGCAGTTGAATCAGCAAGTCGGATTGTTGGGCTGATTAATGACTTGAATATGGCATCTTCTGGTGTGTTTAAACACTCTAATGGTCAAACATTGCCTTGGTAATGGGTTATTCAATATTCTAATAAATAGGGAGCAGTGCTCCCTTTTTTATTGCTTAGATGACAGAACGTTTGCTACACCGTGTAAAGTCATTAATTAAGATTGTTATTCTAAGTAACCATTAAAAGTGTAATTAACTGCTTGCTTAATGTACTACTTAAGTTTGAATTTAAGTTTAATTACAGATTGATTGCTTATTCTTGAAGGCTAAAAAATATATTAAGCAGATTCGAGTGGGTTTTCTGTGTAATGATAATTATATCATTGGCATAGAGATTTGCCGAAAACTGACAAGGTAGGAAGTGATGACAATAAAAAGTGAATCTGCAGAAAAAGCGCCTGGCTTTTTAGGTAGAGCTTTAGATGGTATTGAGCGAGTGGGTAATAAATTACCTGATCCAGCGATGTTGTTTTTAATTTTGATGTTTGCTGTGTGGGGGATTTCAGCGCTGCTTTCAGGCGTGAGTTTTGAAGCGATAGATCCTCGTACAAACAGTCCTATTGAAGTGAATAACTTATTGAGCGCAGATGCGTTAACCCATTTTTTAACCTCAATGGTAACTACTTTTACCGCATTTGCGCCATTAGGTGTTGTGTTAGTTGCCATGCTGGGTGTGGGTATTGCTGAGCAATCTGGCTTTATTAATACTGCATTAAAGCAAATGCTAAAAGTCACACCCGCTAAGTTCCTGACGCCAGCTGTCGTGCTTGTGGGGATTATATCTCATACTGCTACAGATGCAGGTTATGTAGTGGTTATTCCATTAGCAGGGGTTATTTTCTTTACGGTTGGCCGCCATCCATTAGCGGGTATTGCTGCAGCATTTGCGGGCGTTTCAGGTGGATTTTGTGCCAACTTTATCCCATCAGGTATCGACCCATTATTGCAAAGTTTTACTCAGTCAGCAGCACAAATTGTTGATCCTGATATCCAAGTAAACCCTCTGAATAATTGGTTTTTTGCTGCGTCTTCTTGTATTCCTATTACATTAGTTATTTGGTATTTAACCGATAAAATCTTAGAGCCTAGATTGAATAAATCTCATAAAGTTAACCGTGACGAAGTTGACTTACCTAAGATGGATCAAGCTAGTGCGAAAGAAATGAAAGCTTTTAGGATTGCTTCAGCTGTGATGTTAGCTGCGATTGTGGGTTTCTTTTCACTCGCCATTCCAGAAACGTCGACATTACGAGATGCTAATGGATCACTTACCAGTTTTAGCGCACCGCTAATGCAATCGATTGTTCCGCTAATCTTTATCTTCTTTATGTTGCCGGGTTTAGTTTATGGTTACATGACTGGAAGCTTTAAAACTTCAGCTGATGTTGTACAAGCCATGTCTAAGTCAATGAGTGGCATGTCTCACTATATTGTGATGGCATTTTTCTGTGCACAGTTTGTAGCAGCATTTTCAGCATCGAACTTAGGCGCATTAATTGCCGTTGAAGGCGCTGGTGGGCTTAAAGCCTTAAACCTACCTGCAGAAGTGACTGTGGTAGGTATGATCTTACTAGTGGGCTTCGTTAACTTGTTTGTGGGTTCTTCATCTGCTAAATGGGCGTTGATTGGTCCAGTGCTCGTGCCTATGTTGATGCAACTTAATATCAGCCCTGATTTATCTCAAGCGGCTTACCGTATTGGTGATTCAAGCTCCAACATTATTACGCCATTAATGCCTTACTTCCCATTAGTTGTCGTTTATTGTCAACGCTATGTGAAGGGGATTGGGATAGGTACGCTCATTTCAATGATGTTGCCATTTAGCTTGGCGCTACTGTCGATTTGGAGTGCGTGGTTATTAATTTATTGGTCAATTGGATTCCCATTAGGATTAGGTGCTAGCTACACTTACGGCTAAGACATTAAGTACAGAACAATAAAATAAAAGAAAG
>NZ_MCUF01000026.1:3998-5763 GCF_002873615.1 Shewanella sp. 10N.286.51.B7 | reverse complement strand
ACTCACAGGTGTTGAGTTAATCGAAATTGTCACTTAGGTGGCAATCAAAATTATTATCAATGTAACGATGAGTGTTCATAGCAATATGTAACAAACAGGATGTAGATTCTTCCGAGTCTGCATAATGTAATCAGAATTCATTGAGCCGAAGCATTTTCGAATGTTTCAAAAAAACTTTAATTGAAGAGTTTGATCATGGCTCAGATTGAACGCTGGCGGCAGGCCTAACACATGCAAGTCGAGCGGTAACAGAAAGAAAGCTTGCTTTCTTTGCTGACGAGCGGCGGACGGGTGAGTAATGCCTAGGGATCTGCCCAGTCGAGGGGGATAACAGTTGGAAACGACTGCTAATACCGCATACGCCCTACGGGGGAAAGGAGGGGACCTTCGGGCCTTTCGCGATTGGATGAACCTAGGTGGGATTAGCTAGTTGGTAAGGTAATGGCTTACCAAGGCGACGATCCCTAGCTGTTCTGAGAGGATGATCAGCCACACTGGGACTGAGACACGGCCCAGACTCCTACGGGAGGCAGCAGTGGGGAATATTGCACAATGGGGGAAACCCTGATGCAGCCATGCCGCGTGTGTGAAGAAGGCCTTCGGGTTGTAAAGCACTTTCAGTAGGGAGGAAAGGTAGTGGTTTAATACGCCATTACTGTGACGTTACCTACAGAAGAAGGACCGGCTAACTTCGTGCCAGCAGCCGCGGTAATACGAGGGGTCCAAGCGTTAATCGGAATTACTGGGCGTAAAGCGTACGCAGGCGGTTCATTAAGCCAGATGTGAAATCCCCGGGCTCAACCTGGGAATTGCATTTGGAACTGGTGAACTAGAGTCTTGTAGAGGGGGGTAGAATTTCAGGTGTAGCGGTGAAATGCGTAGAGATCTGAAGGAATACCGGTGGCGAAGGCGGCCCCCTGGACAAAGACTGACGCTCATGTACGAAAGCGTGGGGAGCAAACAGGATTAGATACCCTGGTAGTCCACGCCGTAAACGATGTCTACTCGGAGTTTGGTGCCTTGAGCACTGGGCTCCCAAGCTAACGCATTAAGTAGACCGCCTGGGGAGTACGGCCGCAAGGTTAAAACTCAAATGAATTGACGGGGGCCCGCACAAGCGGTGGAGCATGTGGTTTAATTCGATGCAACGCGAAGAACCTTACCTACTCTTGACATCCAGAGAATTCGCTAGAGATAGCTTAGTGCCTTCGGGAACTCTGAGACAGGTGCTGCATGGCTGTCGTCAGCTCGTGTTGTGAAATGTTGGGTTAAGTCCCGCAACGAGCGCAACCCCTATCCTTATTTGCCAGCGCGTAATGGCGGGAACTCTAGGGAGACTGCCGGTGATAAACCGGAGGAAGGTGGGGACGACGTCAAGTCATCATGGCCCTTACGAGTAGGGCTACACACGTGCTACAATGGCGTATACAGAGGGTTGCAAAGCCGCAAGGTCTAGCTAATCTCACAAAGTACGTCGTAGTCCGGATTGGAGTCTGCAACTCGACTCCATGAAGTCGGAATCGCTAGTAATCGTAGATCAGAATGCTACGGTGAATACGTTCCCGGGCCTTGTACACACCGCCCGTCACACCATGGGAGTGGGCTGCACCAGAAGTAGATAGTCTAACCTTCGGGGGGACGTTTACCACGGTGTGGTTCATGACTGGGGTGAAGTCGTAACAAGGTAGCCCTAGGGGAACCTGGGGCTGGATCACCTCCTTACCTATACGACTAACTTAATGTTTGTTGAGTGTTCACACAGATT
>NZ_MCUF01000026.1:0-3182 GCF_002873615.1 Shewanella sp. 10N.286.51.B7 | reverse complement strand
GTTCTTTAACAATTTGGAAAGCTGATAGTATTTAATTGCATGAGTCTGTCATGTTAATTAATTACAAATCGTATTATTGGGAAGTTAATCCCTTTTCGATAATACATTGAGTTCTCAAAACACTTTATTAAGTGTCTTGAATATTCTAAAAACTAAGGCGAATTTGTGTACTCGTAAGAGATGCAAATTAGTAATAAACCAGCTAGTTACGATACAACAGTTAAGGCTACCCGCTTTAACAACAGTCTGTTTCTTTTAGAAACTTATTTGGGTTGTATGGTTAAGTGACTAAGCGTATACGGTGGATGCCTTGGCAGTCAGAGGCGATGAAGGACGTAGTAACTTGCGAAAAGCGTTGGCGAGCTAGTAACAAGCATTTGAGCTAACGATGTCCGAATGGGGAAACCCGGCCACATAAGTGGTCATCATAACGTGAATACATAGCGTTATGAGGCGAACCTGGGGAACTGAAACATCTAAGTACCCAGAGGAAAAGAAATCAACCGAGATTCCCCTAGTAGCGGCGAGCGAACGGGGATTAGCCCTTAAGTCTATGGGGTGTTAGTGGAATGTGTTGGAAAGCACAGCGGCACAGGGTGATAGCCCCGTACATGAAAACTAACCATAGATGAAATCGAGTAAGGCGGGACACGTGACATCCTGTTTGAATATGGGGGGACCATCCTCCAAGGCTAAATACTCCTGACTGACCGATAGTGAACCAGTACCGTGAGGGAAAGGCGAAAAGAACCCCTGTGAGGGGAGTGAAATAGAACCTGAAACCGTGTACGTACAAGCAGTGGGAGCGGTTCTTGAGACCGTGACTGCGTACCTTTTGTATAATGGGTCAGCGACTTACATTTTGTAGCGAGGTTAAGCGAATAGCGGAGCCGTAGGGAAACCGAGTGTTAACTGCGCGTTTAGTTGCAAGGTGTAGACCCGAAACCGAGTGATCTAGCCATGGGCAGGTTGAAGGTTGAGTAACATCAACTGGAGGACCGAACCGACTAATGTTGAAAAATTAGCGGATGACTTGTGGCTGGGGGTGAAAGGCCAATCAAACTCGGAGATATCTGGTTCTCCTCGAAAGCTATTTAGGTAGCGCCTCGAGCGAATACCACTGGGGGTAGAGCACTGTTAAGGCTAGGGGGTCATCCCGACTTACCAACCCTTTGCAAACTCCGAATACCAGTGAGTACTACTCGGGAGACAGACGGCGGGTGCTAACGTCCGTCGTCAAAAGGGAAACAACCCAGACCATCAGCTAAGGTCCCAAAGTTATTGCTAAGTGGGAAACGATGTGGGAAGGCTTAGACAGCTAGGATGTTGGCTTAGAAGCAGCCATCATTTAAAGAAAGCGTAATAGCTCACTAGTCGAGTCGGCCTGCGCGGAAGATTTAACGGGGCTAAGCAATACACCGAAGCTATGGGTTTGCACTTAGGTGCAAGCGGTAGAGGAGCGTTCTGTAAGCGGTTGAAGGTGAAGGGGTAACCCACACTGGACGTATCAGAAGTGCGAATGCTGACATGAGTAACGATAATGGGGGTGAAAAACCCCCACGCCGAAAGACCAAGGGTTCCTGTCCAACGTTAATCGGGGCAGGGTGAGTCGACCCCTAAGGCGAGGCCGAAAGGCGTAGTCGATGGGAAACAGGTCAATATTCCTGTACTTCTGCTAACTGCGATGGAGAGACGGAGAAGGCTAGGCTAGCGCGGCGTTGGTTGTCCGCGTTTAAGGTTGTAGGCTGTAAACTTAGGCAAATCCGGGTTTACATTAAGGCTGAGAACTGATGACGAGTCCCCAAGGGGATGAAGTAGTTGATGCCATGCTTCCAGGAAAATCTTCTAAGCTTCAGGTTAGTAGGAATCGTACCCCAAACCGACACAGGTGGTCGGGTAGAGAATACCAAGGCGCTTGAGAGAACTCGGCTGAAGGAACTAGGCAAAATGGTACCGTAACTTCGGGAGAAGGTACGCTGCTGGCGGTGATGAGACTTGCTCTCTAAGCTGCTGGCAGTCGCAGATACCAGGTGGCTGCAACTGTTTATCAAAAACACAGTACTGTGCAAAATCGCAAGATGACGTATACGGTATGACGCCTGCCCGGTGCTTGAAGGTTAATTGATTGGGTTATCTTCGGAGAAGCTCATGATCGAAGCCCAAGTAAACGGCGGCCGTAACTATAACGGTCCTAAGGTAGCGAAATTCCTTGTCGGGTAAGTTCCGACCTGCACGAATGGCGTAATGATGGCCACGCTGTCTCCAGCCGAGACTCAGTGAAGTTGAAATTGCGGTGAAGATGCCGTATACCCGCGGCTAGACGGAAAGACCCCGTGAACCTTTACTATAGCTTGGCACTGAACATTGAACCTACATGTGTAGGATAGGTGGGAGACTTTGAAGCTTCGTCGCTAGATGGAGTGGAGTCAATCTTGAAATACCACCCTTGTAGTTTTGATGTTCTAACCGCGGCCCCTTATCGGGGTTCGGGACAGTGCCTGGTGGGTAGTTTGACTGGGGCGGTCTCCTCCCAAAGAGTAACGGAGGAGCACGAAGGTTGGCTAAGTACGGTCGGACATCGTACGGTTAGTGCAATGGCATAAGCCAGCTTAACTGCGAGACATACACGTCGAGCAGGTACGAAAGTAGGTCATAGTGATCCGGTGGTTCTGTATGGAAGGGCCATCGCTCAACGGATAAAAGGTACTCCGGGGATAACAGGCTGATACCGCCCAAGAGTTCATATCGACGGCGGTGTTTGGCACCTCGATGTCGGCTCATCACATCCTGGGGCTGAAGTCGGTCCCAAGGGTATGGCTGTTCGCCATTTAAAGTGGTACGCGAGCTGGGTTCAGAACGTCGTGAGACAGTTCGGTCCCTATCTGCCGTGGGCGTTGGATGATTGAAGGAAGCTGCTCCTAGTACGAGAGGACCGGAGTGGACGAACCGCTGGTGTTCGGGTTGTTATGCCAATAGCATTGCCCGGTAGCTACGTTCGGAATCGATAACCGCTGAAAGCATCTAAGCGGGAAGCGAGTCCTAAGATGAGTCATCCCTAGGAATTTAATTCCTCTAAAGAGCCGTTCGAGACTAGGACGTTGATAGGCAGGGTGTGTAAGCGTTGTGAGGCGTTGAGCTAACCTGTACTAATGACTCGTGAGGCTTAACCATACAACCCAGAT
>NZ_MCUF01000025.1:121806-128573 GCF_002873615.1 Shewanella sp. 10N.286.51.B7 | reverse complement strand
CAAAAATCACTAACGCTTCCGATGGTGCATCTGAAGTAAATGGATTTACGAATGTCACGATGGCATGGATGCCAAGGAGTGATCCTTCCCCCTCGAAAGCTAGCTGGAATCTTAAGTGCAGGATGCACTAAATGCCTTGAAGCACATGGATGTGCTAGAAAGGCCATGTCTGGACTCACGTAATTTTCTTGCTTACCTCAATTCAAATTGAACATTCAAAGAAGATCAAAAACACCTAAAAACCTATGTATTCAATTTATCGCACAGACACAATAAATGAACCTGCGGGCTCAATAGTCTCCGCTGGAAGTGTCCGAATGCGTTGAGCTAATTTACGTGATGGAGGCAGGACACCGACATAGCCTCAGATTGAGCCAAGGATGGCGAATCTGAGGCGGTAGTAAATTAGCTCTGTAGCATGAGGAAAAACACTTCGCCGGAGCGGCAAGGCACTTTATATATGAATCAGCGAAAAGGGAAATGCTGTTGTTTCCCTTTCGTCGGGTGTGGGCGAAGCGCCACGACTTTGTTAGCTACCAAGCATTGCTAGAGTGTTGTGACCTAAACCAACGGCGACTTTTTCTGCTAAGCTATCTATATTGAGAGTTTTTCTTTTTACAAAAACAAGAGTGACAATATTGGCTTCTAACTTAGTACTAACTAGAGTGAGTTAGCCTAATTCTTTAATCAGTAAGTCATTAGAGTCCATTGGGCTTATCTGACAACCGTTAAGCATGACACTGTCGAAGATAATCACTTTTATCCGTATAATATTCCTTTCTCCTCCCTTTGCGTGGCTTAAAATATTTATGGATATAATCTGAAGACATAGAAGATAAGAGAGCAGTGTAATCTAAACTGAATGTGACTTTTTCCCCTACAAATAGTGGTTTCTGTGAGGATTCAAGGACAAGATGATCGCTGGTTGAAGACATGATCTTAATCCCATTCGGAGCCTTAAGCCCGCTGACACAAACATCTTGGCGGCCTAATGCTAGAATAGCTTGTGAGACCTCCCCTCTATCTTGAAGGCTTTCTTTTTCACCAAAAGCATTAAATCCTCTATTTCCCCAAGGCAAAGTAGGTTTAATCTTGGATTCAATCACTTCAGCAGTCAAAGAAACAGTGTCTGCATGTAAGCCTAAAATATTTTCGTGTTCTAAAGGTTCACAGCCTAAAAAAATTGCTTCTCCTATACGAAGGTTATTAACTCGAGTTAGGCTTGTTCTCTGAAGAGCCCAGTTAACTGAAGCAGAATTACCCCCTGAAATAATTTCTAGGCTGATCCCAAATGTAGCTTCAATTCCATCGGCAAGATCTGAAAGAATGTTCATTTTTTGATCGTCTGGAGCGACACCATACCGACAGGCTAAATTCGTACCGACCCCTTTTATCGTGATGTTCGGTAAGGAAATAATCTCATGGATAAAGTCAATCACGCGATTCGGCATTACGCCTTCTCTGAGATCGCCAAGCTCAACCATAATAATAATATCGTGTCGACAATTTTGTTGTCCCGCTACATGTGAAAGCCTCCGAATCACTTCAACTTCAGAATTTAAACTCATATCACTATATTTTATTACGCTTGCCACTTGGCTTAGCATGGGTGTACGTATCAGCATTTTAGGGATAGAAATACCAGATTCTGTCATCTTTTGAAAATTCTCGATTCTTGAATCGGCTAACATTGTTGCACCAGCATCAATAAGAACTTGTGCGATGATGGGATGGCCGAGGAAGACTTTTGTTACAGGCGTAACGGATATATTTTTCAGTAAGAGCTGAGTAATCAGGAACTGAGCGTTATGGTGAATTTTTCCGCAATCGATGTCTAACCTAGGGTAGTTCACCCTTTTTCGGCCAGTTTACTTGCTATCATAGGGAAGGCTGACGTTACAATGTGCAGTAGATCTTCGACAGGCTGTGATAGTGCATCAGTAACCGGTAGACCAAATTCGGTAGTATAGCGGTCTATCACACAACGTGTTTCATCTAAAGACATCCCTTCATGATTCAGTGTTAGTCCAATAACATCGGTATTAGAAAACGTTTCGATAAGGTTGATTTCTGAGGCAATCGAAGGCATTGGGCAATCAGGAAAATCACTACGATATGAACGTTTAGGGGCATGCTGCAATATCACACCCGTTGGACAACTGCCACGTAAGATAAAAGCGCTGGTTGAAAACGCAGGGTGACTTAAGGCTCCTTGCCCTTCAATAATAATCAGGTCCGGATTTTCTTTTTCATAGGCCTGTACAATAACAGACTCCAACTCACCTGCACAAAATTGTGAAGGGACAGCATCGAGTGCAACGCAGTATTGTGCACCCTGTATAATACCTGTTTGACCAGTGGCAATCATAACAACGTTAAGGCCTTTTTTAGTCAGTTCATTCGCTAATATTGTTGCTGTTGTTCGTTTTCCTAATGCACAATCCGTTCCCAATACAGCTATTCTCGGGCATTTAACGCTGTGTATTTTTCCGCTAAACGTTTTTAGGTCGCCTTTATTTTTAGGTTTACGGGTATCGAATATTCGAACGTTGTTCTTTAAACTAGCCTCTAGAAATAGAGGGTCATCAGTTAGAAATTCATGCAAGCCATTTACAATGTTCATCCCTAGTGACATGGCATTTAAAATGATGTTTTTATCCAAGTCAGATAAAAAACCACTTGATGGTGCAATACCAAAAATAAAGTTATCGGGGATACTTTCTGCGTGAATGATAGCTTCTTCAGTATTGGCCAGGATAGGTATTCCATTGGCTTTTTTATCCAATATTTCTCCAGCATCTAAGCCAGCTGACTCACTATCAATAACCGATAAGATACGATAGTGTAACGAATGCCTCACTAGCCCATTTGCGGTTTTACCATCAATTTTTCCGAAATTACCCTCGCAATATATAATCGCTGAAGGCGAAGCAGACTGTACTTTCTGAGTAAGTGGCAACCAAGGCGCGAAATGGGGTTCATTGTTGTTGGTTTCTACATTTTCAATTCTAGTGAGTTTGAATATTTTATTTAAATTTGGGGTCGAAATGGACATAGCTAAAGCCTGCAGTGAGGCTTAGGAGGGCGACTAAGGAGTGCCGAGATGTGAGTTCGGAAAGGAAAAGAAGTCCCTACTAAGCGGTAGGGAGAAAAACCAAGATAGCATACTTACCAGACTTTTGTTTGTTATTAATACGCTTTCTAAGTCTATTACTTTTTGGCTTCACCCATACTAGCGTGACTGATTAGAGATCTAAGACTCATTGTTCAACGTCACCGTATAAACTTCTCAACTTTAAGGTTTCAAGATAATTTTTCTAATGTAAATTAAGTGAATTAGAGTTTTTGTTCTAATTCATTTATGTCCGTGCGACCTGAGGTCGTATGAAGCGCTGTTCACCGCGATAAGAGTGAACCATCTGTATCACCAGATGACCCTAAGACTCTGAATAAAGCAGCGAGTCTGACAATGTAACGATATTTGGCTTATGCCGAATGGGAACAAAATCGTGAGAGGACGTTCTTCCTGATAACCACAATCGGGTAAGTGCTAGGGTGTCAGTATGATGAACGTAAGTGAATCCATATAAGGTGCGTTATACGCGAAACAGCGGAAGTGGTTAATACGCTGTGGCCAAAAGGCACGAGAGTTGGAAAGAGATTGGACAGTGCTCTTTCGTGATCAATTAACTCTTCGCACTATAGTGGGCATCTAACCTGACGTTGCGCGACATACGGAACAGGGTAAGCCTGTATTGCTCCCTTTGGGAAAGTGGTCTGCGAAGGCTGCTGATAGTCATGCAGGTAAAGGAGGCTAGAAAAAGCGAATGCCGCATTGTAATGATGCGGATACTGATTTTATCTGGCGCGAAAGCGAGCTAACTTCTAGCTGTTCTCCCGTTGCAAGATGATTTGAAGAACTTTATTCAAGGAGAAACGCAAATGATGACTTCAATTGAAGTTAGTGCATCCCCTGACAATGTTCAATGGCAATCCATTAACTGGAAAGCGGTTAAACAACATGTATTAAAGCTTCAAATGCGCATTGCAAAAGCAACCCGAGAAGGTAAACACGGTAAGGCGAAAGCGTTGCAGTGGATACTGACCCACTCTAAATCAGCAAAATTACTTGCTGTTAAAAGAGTTTCTCAAAATAAAGGCAGCAAAACACCAGGAGTCGACGGCATCATTTGGAACAGTGATGCTCGTTGTATGATTGCGGTCAATCAACTGAGCCGCAAAGGCTATCATGCCAAACCGCTCAGGCGTATCTACATCCCCAAGAAAAACGGCAAGCTCAGACCTTTAGGCATTCCCTGCATGATAGACAGAGCGCAGCAAGCGCTTCATCTGCTCGCCTTGGAGCCTATTTCGGAAACGGTAGCCGACTATGGCTTTCGACCCAACCGAAGCGCAGCAGATGCCATTGCACAGTGCTTCAAATGCTTGTGTATGAAGCGCTCTAGCCAATGGGTTCTTGAGGGAGACATCAAAGCCTGTTTCGATAAGATAGGTCATCAATGGCTCATCGACAACATTCAATTAGATAAACGAATGCTGAAACAATGGCTTGGGTGTGGTTATGTTGACAAAGGATTGTTCTACAAAACAGCAGAAGGAACACCGCAAAGGGGGATAATATCGCCCACGCTGATGTTACTCACGCTTGCTGGATTAGAACAATTGGTTAAGTCTATTGCTTTTAAAACAGGTAATAGGGTCAACTTTATCGGATACGCAGATGATTTTGTTATCACAGGTTCTTCGCAGGAAGTCCTCGTTAATGACATCAAGCCGCAGCTCATTGGCTTTCTACAGGAAAGAGGCTTAACACTCTCTGATGAGAAAACGCACATAACTCATATCGATGATGGTTTTGACTTTCTGGGATTCAATCTTAGAAAGTACAACGGCAAACTGCTCATTAAACCGAGCAAAAGCAACGTTCTGTCATTTTTGAGCAATCTACGTGAATACATCAGAAAACATCCAACAATCCCCGTTAACGATTTAATCAAAATATTAAATCCGAAACTGAGAGGATGGGCGAACTATTATCGCCACAGTGTTGCAAAACAAGTTTTCAGTTATGTAGGCCATCAACTTTTCTGGTTGTTATGGCGTTGGGCCGTTAGGCGTCATCCAACGAAAAGTAAAGACTGGGTGAGGCGTAAATATTATTTGGATGGTAAGGGACAATGGCAATTTCACGGTTGGCAGAAAATAGCGAACATGGATTGTCGATTTAACCTTGTACAGATAGCTCAAACGCTCATAAAAAGACATGTAAAAATCAGGAGTGCAGCGACACCTTACGACCCCGAACATGAAGCTTACTTAGGTAAGCGAAAACGGGCAAAGGAAGGTAGAAATTCATGGTTTGAGCCTGTCTTGGCTGCTATGTAGGGTGCTGGGTAACAGAACACGCCTTAGTGGAGGCTTGAGCCGTATGCAGTGAAAGTTGCACGTACGGTTCTTAGGAGGGCGGCACTTGGTAACAGGTGCCGCCTATCCGACTGTTTCATATCTTTGCTGATCAAATCAACTGTACGTTCAGGGTTAATCCAACATTGAAAAGAGTCAGATCAGATATGAGCTACTATATTAGAATATGGCTTTTACTGCCATGTTTAGAGGTTGTTCTTACTGTTGCTAAATCAGTTTCAAAATAATTTTCCCTTGATGCTGGCCAGACTCCATATATTGATGTGCGACAATAACATCGTCAAAAGCAAAAACTTTATCTAGATTTATATGCATTTTTCCACTTTCAAGCATTGGCCAAACATGCTGTTTTAGACCTTGTGCAATCTCGGCTTTGGCTTCAATGCTTTGTGGCCTTAACGTAGAGCCTGTCCAGCGAATACGTTTCGCCATGAGCCTAAAGATATCCACTTCGGCTTTCATGCCCCTTTGCATTGCAACCGATACCATGCGGCCATCCATTGCGACTACTTTAAGGTTGCGGTTAACAAAATCGCCACCAGCAATATCAAATACGACATCCACACCTGTTCCATTTGTCGCTTCTAAAATAGGTTCGACAAAGTCCTGCTGATGGTAATTGACCGCAACTGTTGCACCTTGTTCGAGACAATATTGGCACTTATCATCTGAGCCTGAGGTAGCAAACACCGTTGCGCCTAATGCTGACGCCATTTGAATCGCGGTAGTACCGATACCACCAGAGCCACCATGGATTAATACACTTTCACCTGCCGCTAATTCTGCCCTAACCACCATATTGCCCCAAACGGTAAAGCAGGTTTCTGGTAAAGCTGCCGCTTGTTCATAAGTGTAATTTTTGGGGATCGGCAAACAATGACTGGCATCAGTGATCACCTGCTCAGCGTAACCACCACCTGGCACCAGCGCACAGACTTTGTCGCCTACTTTCCATTGCGTCACGTCGTCAGCTAGCTCAATAATTTCTCCTGCCACTTCTAAACCTAGGATAGCACTCGCGCCTTTAGGTGCAGGGTAAGCACCTTCACGTTGCTTGATATCAGGCCCATTAACGCCTGCGGCATGTACTTTGATTAGCACTTGCCCTTGGGTTAATACTGGCAGTTGGCTATCGGTAAAATACATCACCTCTGCCCTACCTGGTTTATTAAAGCTCACATGTTTCATATCTAATCCTTTTCGACAATGACACTCGTGAATAGCCACCTATACTTAGCAATAGCTGGCACCTTCGAGCATTGAGTATGATGACTTGTCTAATCAGCTGGTATTTGAAGGCACTTAGCCGTATTTAAAAACAG